>JAFDFH010000270.1 GCA_019309945.1 Deltaproteobacteria bacterium | reverse complement strand
TCCTTTTTCTTTTTTTCAAGGTGTTTAATAGTTGCTATTTGTATTGTAGGTAAAGAAAATAGAATTTTGCTATTATTTCTTATCATAAAAGCAAGAAGAGCACGAACGGCAACAGCCGTTGTATACTCAGGGAAAACAAAGGGGTCAGGGCTACACATTTCACAATTTAAGGTTTTTTTTCGAAGCCATCAGGGTCGTGTCTTCATTCTTAACAAATTTATTTTCTTTTTTGTTTTTCTTCAGTTGTTAATAATCGCTTTATCGCATCAAAGACGATTTTGAACTGCTGATCGTACTGGGGCGGTTAATCCATCTCAGGCGGATCACCTTCCTTGAACTTGGAAAAACGATCTAGTTTTCGTTCGGGCACTAAATAACGGCCTCAATTTCTTTTGCAATCCGAATGGCTGCCTCCTTTGGATCTTTGGCATCCCGGATCGGCCTTCCAATCACCAGATAATCGGATCCATTGATAACCGCCTGTTCCGGTGTCGTAACCCTCTGCTGGTCATCTCGTTGCCTATCCCCCCAGCTGGGGCGTATCCCCGGCGTTACGGCAATAAAGTCCTTACCTGAAGCTTGTTTAATCATCTTCACTTCGAGTCCCGAGCAAACGACCCCTATACAACCTGCGGCTTTGGCCATGGCCGCCCGTTTTAAGACCAGCCGGGATATGTCGGCCGAAAATTCATCCCTGAAACCGGCATCATCAATATCTTCTCTTAGAACGCTGGTCAAAACGGTCACCCCGAGGATGCCGACCCTGCCCTTGCTGCTTTCCACAGCAGAGGCAAGCATCCTTTTGGTCTCGCCGCAGTGAACCGTTACAAATGTCACGCCAAAATCTGCAATGATTTCCATGGCACGTGCAACGGTTGCGGGAATATCATGAAGTTTCAGATCTAGAAATACGCCTGCAGTTCCGGAAGTCTTTACAAAATTTATAATTTCAGGTCCTGAGCGGATAAAAAGTTCCAAACCCACTTTGAACATTCCGACATGTTCTGAAAGCAACTCAACGTATCGTTTGGCCTCCTTTAAAGTCGGAACATCCAGGGGAAAGATGATATAATCTTGGGGTCGCTTCATCAGACTATTTCGCTGTAATTATATTTAAAGCACCGGGAAATATATCCAGGGAAACAGGCAGGGTGCCGGGCTGCTCGCCATCCACATCCAGAAGAACACGCTGATCCGAGCTCGCCACAATCTTTTTTCCGGTAAATGTAACAACCTTGTCAACCGATTTTATCTTGCCGTTGTATAGCTTCGGGAGATTTAAAAAGACCTCCGGAAGGCTCAGATCCCCGACAACCGTCACGTCAAACAGACCATCGTCAATAGACGCATCCGGTGCGATCTGCATCCCGCCCCCAAAATACTGTCCGTTTGCAACCGCAACGTTCCAGATCGTGAATTCATTTTCAATCACATCATCGATTTTAAGATGAATCTTTTTTTTACCATACAGGAAAATGGAAATAAGGGTTGCCCAGATAAATGAAAGAAATGGTCCAAAAAACTTGGTTGTATTGTTGACCCGCTGATCCACTTCACCCCCAAGGCCCAAACTTGTGATGTTCTGGAAGTAACGATAGCAGTCACGGCCCGTGTGGTCCTTGAAAAAAAGTCTTCCAAGGTCTATGGAACAAACATGATGCGCGGCAATGACGTCAATCGCCTGCTCCACGTTCCTGGGTATCGCTACGGTCCTTACAAAATCACACCCGGTGCCATCCGGAACAAAACCTAACACCAGCTCGGATTGGATATCGTGCCCATATTCCATGATGCCGTTTATGACCTCGTTCAATGTTCCGTCCCCACCAATACAAACCACGAGCCTGGCTCCTTTGGCAATGGCCTCGATGGTCAGAGTTTTCCCATGGCCCGGCCCTGCGGTGATATACTCCTGAAAAGGGCCTAGCCGGTCTCTGGCAAGGGCTTTTATTTTCGGCCACTTTTTTCCGGTAGAACCATTGCCTGCATTTGGATTGATAATAATAGAAATATCGCGTGACCCCATGGAAAGCCTCCCCAAATGACACCATCCAAACCTGATGGCGTCGTAAAAAGTCCCATCTACGGCGTTGTAGTGTCTTTTCAGACGCTCGGCATACCATATGTATAGCCTCCCGCTCCTGAAAAAACACTACGCCTTGTATATGGGCCTTTTTACTTAGCCATTAGCGTTACTTTTTACGAATTCATCAACATCAAACCTGAAATGCAACGTCTATAGCGCAGATTCCCTTTCCCATAAAGTAATTTTTTGCACCGCTTTCTTTCCAATTAAGATATCCATTGAATTTATTTGCTTTTTAATGGTATAGACCGTTTTTGTCACCTCACTTAAAAAAATCCAAATTTTTTGAGAAAAAATGAAAAAAAATCATAGCCAGCAGAATCTGTTACAAAAGCTCCCCAGTGTAGACCGTATTCTCGAGATTGTAAAAACAAAACCTTTTTCGGAAAACATTCCAAAATCTGTTATCGTCCGTTCAATCCGCGTCGTTATTGAAAATTTACGCTCTCAAATTCTTTCTGGAAATCAAGCAATGACTGAAAAAAGTCTTGCGGATACGGTCGTTCTTGAGAAGGTCAAAGCTAACATGCAAAAGGCTATGTCACCCAATCTTATTCGCGTTGTAAATGCCACCGGTGTTGTGGTTCACACGAACCTCGGCCGATCATTACTGGCGGCCGATACCCTTGAAAATCTCACGATCATTGCAGGTATGTATTCAAATTTAGAATTCGATCTGGAAACAGGCAAGCGTGGCTCCAGATATAGCTGCGTTGAGGATATCCTCTGCGAAATTAGCGGAGCCGAGGCCGCCATGGTCGTAAACAACAATGCCGGGGCGGTCCTGCTGTGTTTGGAAACCATCGCCAGGGGCAGAAAGGTAATCGTATCCCGGGGGGAGCTGGTCGAAATCGGCGGATCATTCAGAATTCCGGACGTCATGGAAAGAAGCGGCGGAATTTTAAAGGAGGTCGGAACGACAAACCGGACCCATGTCCATGACTACCAAAATGCCATCGACGATGACACGGCCCTCCTGTTGAAAGTGCACAAAAGTAACTACAGCATTGTCGGTTTTTCCGCCGAAGTTTCCCTGAAGGAGCTGGTCGAGCTGGGTAAAGCGTATCATCTGCCGGTGATGGAAGATCTCGGTAGCGGGACATTCATCGATTTTTCCGAATACGGTCTGTTAAAGGAACCGACCGTCCAAGAATCGGTGGCAAGCCAGGCCGATGTTATCACTTTCAGTGGGGATAAACTCCTCGGCGGCCCCCAGGCCGGAATCATTGTCGGGAAAAGTCAGGTTATCGAAAAAATCAAAAAAAATCCCATTACCCGGGCGCTTCGGATAGACAAACTGACCCTTGCGGCTCTTGAAAGCACCTTGCGCTTGTATAGGACCCCACAGGTCGCTGTCGAGTCCATCCCTACCCTGCGCATGTTAACGCTTCCATTTAAGGCCATTGAAAAAAAAGCACAGGGGCTCGCCGCCATGCTGGGGAATACGGACAATCCCTTGATGGACATTCAACTCCTGGATCGATCTTCAAAAGCCGGCGGAGGCGCCCTACCCCTTCTGGACCTTCCCAGCAAATGTGTCGGCATTAAAATCGAAGGAATAACGGCAAATGCCATTGAAAGATCCATGCGCAACAACAGGCCACCCATAATCGGTAGGATCGAAGAAGATTTTTTTATCATGGATCTAAGAACGATACGGGAGGATGAATTCCTCTTTATTAAAACGGCGTTCGACATCCTGCCAAATGACCTTTGAAAAGCGTTTAAAATAGGAGTAAAAAGACCTTATCATGAAAAAAAACAAGCAAGGATTAATTGCCAGCCTTAGTTCTATTCGACAGTTTCTTTTCTACAAAACAGATTCCGAATTTAAAGATAATAAAACCGAGCAAGAGTCACTTAACGGCTTGGATCGTTTGAAAAAAGCGTTTCCGAAAATTTTAATTGGAAAAACATTTATAGAAACCGCCACGAAAAGGCTCGATTCTTCAGCACAATTTGGAGCAATGGTTATAAGAATTGACGCTCGCAGTCATTGTTCAGATGAATCATCTAAAGATCATTGGTTGGACCTTTTGGTTGATGTTGCCAAAACGATCGACACATTATGCAAAAAAGATAACAGAATCTGGGGACACCTAGACACGGATGTTTTTGGATGCTTTTTCCCTGAAGAAGATAAAGCGGCATGCCTTAGTTTCGCTGGAAAAATACAAAAAAGTCTTTCTCAGCACCGCAATGAAACCATCTCCATTGGGATT
>JAFDFH010000269.1 GCA_019309945.1 Deltaproteobacteria bacterium | reverse complement strand
TTAGATTAATGCTATCTGACATGGCAAATGAAATGAGACCTTTGCAAAACGCCCCCTTTTGCTCAATTTCTGTGTCAGACTCAAATTTTAATCCTCAAAATACTAAATGTATTCCTGTGGTTAAAATTTTCGCGTTGACTCGGGGCGTCCATACCCCTCGCCCTTACGGGCAGCTTGACTGCTGTCCAATTCTCCTATCCTGCAGAATTGCCCTTGAGCTTGAACAAAAATGAGCATTTTTCAAAGGTCTCGAAATATTATGGAACTTCTATACGTATCGGAAACATGCCTCTTTAAAACAGGATCGCACACCACTCAATCGTGCCGTCACGCTTTCAAGGATCAAGCGGGTATTTCAAAGCGATTAAAAAAATAACCGATTTCAAAGGCAGCTGTTTCCGGTGAATCAGATCCGTGAACAACGTTTTTCTCAATGTCGGTGGCAAAGTCGGCCCGGATGGTACCTTCAGCCGCTTCCCTGTAATCGGTAGCTCCCATTAAGTCGCGATATAAAGAAATAGCGTTTTTACCCTCAAGAACCATCACAACAACAGGACCGGATGACATGAATCCCGTCAGGCTTTCAAAGAAAGGTCTTTCTTGGTGCACCGCGTAAAAACCTTCGGCCTGGTCCCGGGTCATATGAAGCATCTTCATTGCAATAATTTTCAAATTATTAACTTCAAGCCGTTTGATAACTTCTCCCATGAGACCCCGTAAAACGCCGTCAGGCTTGATAATCGCTAATGTTCTCGCCATGATTACATTCCTTTAGCTAAAAATAAATTGAAGCGCCCTGAAGTGCGCCCAATAAAAAAAGAAGACCTGTTTGGTTCAATCGAAATGCCAGGTTGCAGAGGGTTCGGTATTCAATCGGATTGCCGTTTGCGGACTTTGTTTTTTATTCTGTTGATATGGCCCCGTCCAAGGCCTTTGACGTCACAGCCTAATTCAAAATACCGTTCTATCTTGGCATCATCGAGGATCCCAAAACAGTCAACGACCGCCAGAGGGGCTCCGGCCATCCTGACCACTTCGTCCGGTTCAAGTTCAAGATAGGGTTTATGTCGAACAGCAAGGACAACCGCATCGGAATTCCTCAGGGCGTCTTCAATCGTCGAAGCCATACAAAAATTACTGAAATGTTCCTGATTGCGGAAAAAACGTGACCAGCTGGAGCCTATCGCCGGGTAAGTTTCCTGCTTTTCAAGCTCCCACCAGTGCTTTACATAAGGATCATGGGCCTTGACATCTGCTCCCATTTCAGTCAATTTCCGAATAATGATCTCCGACCCGCTGTAGCGAGTATCCCCCACGTCCTCGCGATAAGAAGCACCTAAAAGCGTTATCTCGGATGCGGCCACGGTCCGCCCCATATTTCTCATCGCATCACGGACTAGCTGTGCCGCATGCAGTGCCCTCGTGTCGTTTATATTTATTGCCTGGGGGGTAATTTCAAAAATGTCACTTTCAAACCCCATCAGATGTTTGTAAGCCCAAAAACCCAGGCCGCCGTCCTTGGGGAGGCAATAGCCGCCGATACCAGGACCCGGGAAAATAATATTGCTGTGAGTGGGGCGAACTTTGATGGCATCGATCACTTTGAGGATATCCACCCCGTTGGTTTCTGCAAAAAGACTCCATTCATTGAGAAAAGCCAGAATGGTTGCCCTGTAACTATTTTCCACGATCTTGCATGTTTCACTTTCAATAGGTTTATCGAGAACGGTGAGGGGATATTCTTCTACATTGATGATTTCCGAAAGGAACTGAACCACCCTCTCCCGGCTTTTCGCATTGATACCGCTGCAAACCCGCCAGAAATCTCGCACGGACCGCACATAATCCTTTCCCGGCATCACTCTTTCAAAGCTATGGGCCAGCAACGGTTCTTCATCGATTCTTCTGGCTCTAAACGCCTTTTTTATAATCGGGTAAGCCACATATTCGGTAGCCCCCGGGGGAACGGTGGTTTCGATCAAAACCAGGCAATGGGGTAATATTTTTTCCCCGATCATCTTGAAGCTGCTCTCCAGAGCGCTAATATCCGCATAGCCGCTTTTTAGATTTCCCAGTTCCTGTTTAATAAAATCACATTGAACATCCACTACCAGGACATCTGCCAGCTTGAGGGCGTCATGGGTGAAGGTTGCGGTCAGGATTTTCTTTTGATTTACACACCGCTCAATCATGAGTGCAACTTCATGATCCTCCGACTGAACCGGTGATAGGCCACGGTTGAAAAGAGGTATCTTCCAGAAGCTTCGCGTACTTGGCCTTTGCATGCCAATCACGAATTTTCCGGGTTGACCGGTCTTCTTGTCCACTGAATCGGCCACAACGCCGGCCATGACAGCACCCACAAAACCCAGACCCATAACCACCACGATTTCGTAGCCTTCTTCCTTTTTAACCCTTACCAGCTTCGCAAGCCTTTCGTACTCGTTAACGTAATCGTTTTCTTCGGGAATCTTGAACTTTTCCCCATCAGGACTTATGGAATATTCCATGAGTAAAGCAGCTCCTTTTTTAATTGTTAGCTAGTGCCCATCCATAAATGGTCTTTTTGCCCAATATCTGCGTTATGCTGATCTCGGCGTTATGCTCAAAATTTTATCCTCGGAATATCAATTATATGCCTGCGGTAAAATTTTTCGCAGGCCTTGATCTCGAACAAAAATCCTCGTTTCTGGACGGACACTAGCAATTGTCGGTAGTTTGTCGAATTTGCGAATTTGGGTGCTTATATCTGAAACGCCGGCGGGTGTCAAACAGGAAGAATCTGAACTTGATGAATTCGGAAAAATTCAGATTCATAAAGTGTTTACTGTTTCGTATTTTGTGTTTTTCTCGAATATTTACTGTTATACCAGCTTGGTAAACTGCTAAACATCCCTATAAAACACGTTTGTAAAAAGGTCTCTGGGCCGACTTTTGACGAGACGATCAAACTTGACATGCGGAAATCATTTTTATATCTTAAACAGTTATCATGATTCCGCGAAACGCTGTAAATAAATTATAACAATACACCGTTGCGAACTTCATCCGCATTCGTTTCCATTCGCTATGTGTTTTTAACGGAACCCGTAACGATCATTATCACTTTCATCTGGAGAATATATGGAAAAACACACTGCATCTGTGATTATGGCCGCCGGCCGAGGAAGCCGCATGAAAGCATTCGAAGGCAACAAAACCCTTCTTCCTTTAGTCCCTGAAAAATCCCCTTATGAGGGGCGTCGGCCGATTTTACTGCATATTTTGAATAACCTGCCGGCCGGCCCCAAAGCGGTTGTGGTCCATCATAAAAAGGAAGAGGTAATCGAAGCAACCCGGGAGCTTGATGTCACCTACTGTGAACAGCCTGAACTCAACGGCACAGGCGGAGCTTTACTGGCAGCCCGGACTTTTATTGAAAATCAAAATAGTGATCAATTGAATATCACCATGGGTGATGTTCCCTTTGTTAAAATGAAAACATACCTTGACCTGATCAATAAACTGCAAAATTACAGTCTGGTGGTCCTTGGATTTTGCCCCGAAAACAAGAAGCAATATGGGGTCCTTGAAATCGAAGGGGGTCGTGTGCAAAGAATTATCGAATGGAAATATTGGAAGACGTACCCAAAAGAAAAGCAGGCAAGGCTCCGGGTCTGTAATTCGGGAATTTATGCGGCCAGAAAAAGTGATCTGCTTCCATACCTGTCTGTTCTTGAATCAAAGCCTCAAATTGTTCGAAAAGAGATAAACGGGCAATGGGTAGAATTTGAGGAGTTTTTTATCACCGACCTTATCGAATACATGTCCGCTGGCGGTCTAGCGGTCGGATGTGTCGTCGCTGACGACGCCACGGAAATGATGGGCGTTGATGATCATTCCGCACTGGCCAAAGCTCAGGAGATTTTTCGGTCCAAAAATTTTGAATAAAGTTCTTGGCTGCCGAATGACTGAAATTTCCACCAGAATTTTCTAAAATCCCTTATCCTTTATTTCGTTGTGGACGCCTAAGGGCGCCTTTGGCGTTGATATTTTAGCTCGGTTTTGGTCCACCATGCCGTTAACGCCCCCGCAAGGAAGCCAAAGAAATGACCTGTCCAACTGATGCCCGGTTCATAAACAACTAAAGCGTAAAGCGCTCCGCCGTATAATAAAAACACGACCAGCGCTAAAAACAGAGTTTTTAGTTCCCTTCGAAAAATTCCTGAGAACATCAGAAAGCCCATCAGACCAAAAATGATACCGCTGGCACCGATATGTACGGTATCGCTTCGCCCAAATATCCAAACCAGCCCGCCGCCGAGAAGAGAAATAATAACATATGCAATGATTGTCAGTTTTTTGCTAAAAGACAGGGACAGGATCAGCAAAACAAAAAAGGCGCCGGTATTTGCCGTTAGATGCCGGAGATCATTATGTAAAAAAGGACTAAAGATGATACCCCACAACCCATACATAGAGCCAGAGCATGGCCACGGCTATCAGGGCGATTTGAATATTTTTCATGAATTTGCATGCCGATTATAGATTTAAAGTAACTACTTAGGTGGATAGGCTGAAGGCTGAAGGCTGTTAGGAAAAAGCGCATTTTAAAGCCATGTTTGATGCAATAATCAGATATTTCCGCCAAAGTACGGCAATCGTACTTTTCTGACCCCTTCAGCCATGCCAGAGGCATGCAAGCTTCAGTCTAAACATCTTCAGCCTGACTACGTGAGTAGTTACGATTTAAATCGGATTAAAATAGGCCGGAAAATCACAAATGTCAACGGAGTGCCGATGGCCCGTCACCGGCATACAAAACCCTCCAGACTTGAACAGGTTAGAGATTTCTTTGACATTGCCCTGATGACCGTGCTTCATGCCTTGACATCATTGCCATATTAGCTTAAAAAACCGAATCCTTTTTTATATTGAGGTTGAATCTACAAAGACGGTAAAGATGTCTGGAAATTCTTTCATAAAAATCGTCGTCTATTCTATTTTGACAATGATCGGCGGAGGCGTCATCTATATAATTTTTTTGAACTTCGCTGAAAAATCCGAAGATTTGAGTCGGTTTGATCACAATGTGGTGTCTACACACCCGCAACACACGAAAAAATCGGTTATACATCTGTACTTTGCGGGTAGGGAAAATCGCTTTCTGATCGCAGAGGAAAGGGTAATTTCTCATCCTGATGATCCTGCCACATTCGGCAATATCATCGTCCGGGAATTGATCAAAGGCCCCCGGGAGGGATTGATGCGCACAGTTCCTGAGGGTACTGTCCTTCAGGCCTTTTATGTTACGCGGGAGGGGACCGCTTACGTCGACATCACGGAAGCCGTTATGGAAAATCATCCTGGCGGAATCAAATTAGAACTTATTACGATTTATTCCATCGTAAACTCCTTAATTTTAAATATTCCCGCAATCGATGCGGTAAAAATCCTCATCGGGGGACGCGAAGCTTTGACGTTGGCAGGTCATATTGATCTGCGTTTTCCCTTTAAGGCCAACATGCTACTGATACGATGAATAGAAAACATAAAATCAACACCATAAGAAATATCGGCATTATTGCGCATATTGACGCCGGAAAAACCACCGTAACCGAGCGAATACTTTACTACACGGGTCGTTCCCATAAAATTGGCGAGGTGCATAACGGTGAAGCCGTGATGGACTGGATGCCTGACGAGCAGGAGCGGGGTATTACGATTACTTCGGCCGTAACGACGTGCCTATGGGAAGGGACTGAAATTCACATTATCGACACTCCCGGACATGTCGATTTTACGATCGAAGTCGAACGGTCTTTAAGAGTACTGGATGGTGCCATCGGTGTATTTTGTGCTGTCGGAGGTGTAGAACCCCAGTCAGAGACCGTATGGCGTCAGGCGGATAAATACCTTGTTCCAAAAATTGCCTTTATCAACAAACTGGATCGAGTTGGCGCCAATTTTTTAGGTACCATTGAAATGATGAAAGCAAGACTCAACGCAAATCCGCTTGCGCTACAACTGCCGGTTGGTTCAGAAGAAGACTTTGCCGGTGTTATCGATCTGATCCATATGAAGCAGATCATTTGGGACGCGGACACCTTGGGTGCGGTATACACTGCGGAGGACATCTCTCCGGATTTGATGGAAACAGCGCAAGAGTATCGGGAAAAAGTTATCGAAACAGTCGCTGAGGTTGATGACGAAATTATGGAGGCCTATTTATCAGAAGCGCCAATTGCCGCGGAAAAACTGCTTGCCGGCATACGAAGAGCAACGATTAATTTAAAACTGGTTCCGGTATTATGCGGCAGTGCCCTGAAGAATAAAGGCATACAGCCCCTGCTGGACGGGATTGTCGGGTTTCTTCCAAGCCCTGCCGATGTTCCCCCTGTGAAAGGGATACATCCGGAAACCGGGGAAGCCCTCGAATGCAGGGCCAATGATAAAGATCCCCTGGCGGCCCTCATATTCAAGGTGTCGATGATGGAAGGGCGAAAACTCTCGTTTATCCGGATATACAGTGGAACAATAAAAGCGGGCACGGATGTCTACAATCCTTCCCGTAAAATGAAAGAGAAACTTGCGCGCATATTAATGATACACGCGAATAAACGGGAACGGATCGACAACGCCGGTGCGGGGAGTATTGTCGGTATTGTCGGTCTGAAGGAATCTTCGACCGGCGAGACGCTTTGCTCCACGGACCATCCCATTTTGCTGGAAAAAATGGAGTTTGATGAACCTGTTATTTCTGTTGCCGTGGAACCTAAAACCCATGCGGATCAGGAAAAACTTGATCAGGTGCTTGCAAAATTTATGGCTGAAGATCCGACGTTGAAAGTTCGAACGGATGAAGATACCGGCCAGACAATTCTGTCCGGCATGGGGGAACTTCACCTGGAAATTATTACCAGTCGTATGCAGCGTGAATTCAAAACCAGCGTAAATATTGGGAAACCCCAGGTTGTCTACCGGGAAACCATTGACACGGAAGCTGAAGCTTCGGCAATATTTGACAAAGAGATCGCGGGACAGCGTCACTTCGGTCAAGTTACGCTGCGGCTGAAACCCGTTGCTAGGGGTACGGGCAATCGGTTTAAAATAGAAGTAACCGGTGCGATAATTCCGGAAGTTTTCATTCCCGCAATCGAAAAGGGGGTAATGGAATCTTTAGAAAGCGGCGGGTTTATGGGTTACCCGGTGATCGATGTTGAAGCTGTTCTCACCGGTGGATCCTATAAAGAATCGCTGAGTACGGAATTGGCGTATACGGTCAGTGCCTCCATGGCTTGCAAAGAGGCGCTTTTAAAAGGGGCGCCTTTTCTCCTTGATCCGATTATGGATGTAGAAATATTGGTTCCGGAATCCTTCGTGGGGGATGTCATCGCCGATTTGAATTCTCGCAACGGGAAGATTGAATCGATAAAACCCAAAATGGGAATAAAGATGATCAAGGCCACCGTTCCCCTGGCACGGATGTTTGGTTATTCGACTTCACTAAGGTCTGCATCCCAGGGGCGGGGAACATTTTCAATGCAATTCTCACATTTTGATCGAAGTTGAGTGTTTATTCCCTGTCAAGTGCATCTCTTTTATGACTTCGAGCTATTGTGGGCTCGCGATCGTTCAACTTTTCGGATTTCTTCCAGCATTTTTTCGATGTTACGTTTTTTATCCGGGTCATTGATATTCGGCGAAGCCTTTTTCAAATGAAAGGCGGCACTTTTCAAGTCGCCTCTGTTTCTGAAATAAATTCCGAGATAATAGTGGGCTTCTTCAAACCTTCCGAGCTGGTCATAGGCCTCACCGAGAAAATAGTATACCTGTTGATAATCGGATTTTTTTTCAAGGAGTTCTTCAAAGGTCGATACCGCCGATTCAGGTTTTCCGAGTTCCATCTGGGTTCGCCCGAGAAAAAATACCCCATCAGGGCTATATTCTAAAAGGCCTTTCGCGCCTTCAAGGACATTCAATGCCTCCGGGTAGCGTCCATCCAGAAAATAGATCCTTCCGAGATCTTCCAAAATATATGGGTCAAAAGCTCTCTTTTCCAATGCTGCTTTAAGTTGAAAAATAGCGTCTCCTCGTTTACCGGTCCTTGCCAGGGCTAGCCCGTACCCGTAATGAGCCATGGAATTTTCAGGATCAGAACGCAATTCGGCTTCAAAATGCTTTAAAGCGGCATTCTTTTCTCCATATAGGCCAATAAGCCTGGTATGGGCCAGTTGGAAATCATAAGCATTTATATTCTTTGAAGATTTGGCATTTTTTTCCACCCATGTGCCGATATAGCCCATACGCTCTTCGGAACCGGGGTGTGTCTTTAAATAGGTCGGGACCGCGTTCGATCCAAACCACTGCCTGCTTCGGATCTTTTTCAGCATCGTGAGCAGTCCCGTGCCGTCGTATCCTGCTTCGGCCAGATATTCCAACCCCAGCTGGTCGGCCTGCCTTTCATCGTCACGGCTGTAGGCAAGCTCAATCGATTGTCCCGCTGCCATGGCACCTGTGGTCACAGTACTTGCAGCAGTTGCGCTGCCTGCGGCTCCGAGGAACACACCGGCCGCCATGGCGGCAAGCGTTGCAAGCTGGATCTTTTTTGATCGTTCTATTTTTTGTGAGATATGGCGACACACCACATGGGCAATTTCATGGGCAATGATACCCGCCAGTTCATCCTCGTCTTCCATGGCTTCGATTAAGCCGCTGTTTAAAAAAATATGACCCGCAGGCGTTGCAAACGCATTGTATTCATCCGATCGAATGACGTAAAAGTGATAGGA
>JAFDFH010000268.1 GCA_019309945.1 Deltaproteobacteria bacterium | reverse complement strand
GATTTATCCGCGACGCCATAAAGTAATGGTCAATGGCCTCGGACAGCCGATTCCGCGCCACCAGCGCTTTCCCGAGGTTGTAATGGGGCCGGGCCTTGTTGGGCGATTTTTGCACACAATCTTTCCAGAGGGTCACCTTGTCGATCCACACACTGTTTCTTTCATAGGTCCAGAATGAAAACAACATGGCCACAGCGCACAACAGCGCAACCCCCAGCCATTTTTGATTTAGCAACCGAAAAATCCATATAACCACCATCAGGCATACCAGCATGGAAGGCAGATAGAGACGATGTTCAAAGATGATTGCCAGAGGGATCACCGACGATTCTATCACGAGGTTACCCAAAAACCAAAGGATGCAAAACGATAAGACCCGTTCCTTTTTGGCCATATAAATAGCCAGTCCAAGAAGTCCCACAATGATGCACAGGGAAAGTAGAGTGGTGATCGGGTCAATCAAAGAATGGGAAAGGGGGAAATCATAATCCAGATTAAGTCTGGATGGATGGGGAAAGACAATAAGGCTCAGGTAATAGATCACCACCCGAAACTGGGACAATGCTCTCTCTTTAATCGTAAATTCATTTTTGGCATAATCTCCTATACTGGAGATCTTTTCCCATGGATCAGACCCCATATAAATAAGGCTAATAAAGAGAAAAAGGATAAAAATACCCAAAAAATATTTCAAATGACGTTTGAACCATTGCTTGTGAAGATTCTGGAAAAAATACCATTCATAGAGAACAATAAAAAAAGGTAAAGTGGCGGCGTTTTGCTTGCAACCCAGAGCCAGTATCCACGCCAGAACAGAGCCTGCAAACCATAGAAAATGATTCCATGTTGCGGGTTGCGGATCACCCTTTGAGCTTTTTTTCGGGTGAGAATTGCTTGCGTTTTTCTTTTGAGCAAGTCTTCCCTTTACATAGAGCCAGAAGGAGAGGACATAAAACATGGCTGCCAGGCTGTTTAGGCGTTGTACAATGTAGGTTACAGACTGGGTTTGAACCGGGTGAACCAGCCAGATCAAAGCGGAGAAAAAAGCGATCAATGTTGGGTGATCACATTTAGACTCAATAGAAAGGATGCTCAACGTGGTTTTTATAAATAAAAATAAAAAAAATCCGGCGAATATATGAATGATGATATTTACAACATGATAGCCTTTAAGATTGTATTGATGAAAATAGTAATTTAAGGCAAAACTCATGTTGCCAATTGGGCGTTTCGAGGCAGACTCTTTATTCCATCCTGCTTTTACAATTTCCTTGATGGAAAGGTCGGTCATACGGATGTGGGGGTTATCTTGAATTCTAACCGTGTCATCCAAAACAAAGGGAGCCTCTAAAATATTTGAATAAATCAAAGCAACCGGAGCAACAAAGAGTAATACGATTGAACATATTTTTATAATGGAAAGGTTCATTGTCCTATTCTTTTGACAACAAATGCAGTGCCCCGCCAATCGAAGACGCGAATAGCATCTGTGAAAAGAGGACTATTCCAAGGAGAACACCTTTTTCAGGAGAGAGATCTTGTATTTCAAAAAGGAAAGCATAAGCAGTTTCTCTTAAACCGATACCGTTTAGTGAAATCGGCAAAACCTGGACCAATAATACTAAAGAGGCCATCCAGCATATATCAAAAAAGCATAGCGGAACCTGAATCGCAAATATCAGCAAATAGACTCTCAATAAAAAAAATAACTGCCACATCATGGCAAAGCATAAGCCTGAAACCAGGCTTTCTCTTTTTCTGTAATAAATTGAGAATATGCTGATAAATTTGAATAATTTATTTATAAAGACATGTTTTTCTTTCGTGGGAACACCAGAGACAATTTTGTTGATGTACTGATAAAGGGGGGGATAATTCAGGTAGAAATAAAACAGAAACAGGCTTAAAAATCCGGCGGCCAATAACGGAGAAAATTTTCCAGCAATTTCGTTAACTTTTGGATTTGGTACAAAAAAAATTGATGCGGTTATCGCAAAAAGAAGAGCAAATAAGAAAGTTGAGCGTTCGAAGAACATAACCGCTAAAAATTTGAACCGTCCTTCCTGGTCTTTTGTTGAAATATGCCATCGAATCACACCCTGACCCATCGCTGTTGTCAGAAACATTGAATAAAACCGGCATATGAAATTAATTCTTACTAATCTCAATAATGGTTGATATATCCCGGAAGGTTTCATAACTACTTTATATTTCTGAGCCAGAACAAAACTGTTTAAAATCAAAATCAGGAAAGAAAAAATATAATAGTTTATTTTTATTGATGAAGCGGCATTAAACAGCAATGTCATATCTACCTTGAATATGATATAAGCCAGAAATAAAAAAGAAATGACGATTTTAATTATAATCTTATAGGACATGGAAATATTTTGTTACTAAATTAAAGAAGGCCAATCGTGATTCTTGGCATAGCCTAATTTGATTAACATCGGTGTTAAAATCTCATGGACTTCATTGGCCTGTTCCCTTGAGAATTCATTTCGCCATTTGTTAAAGTTATCTTTTTTTAATTTTGGAACGGAATGGAAAAATTCTTCATACTTCCTCAAATCCAAAAACTCCAGGATATTTATAATGTTTTTCTCGCTTTCGGATATAAGGTCTTCATATCGTAGTTCCAATTTATTTTCGGCTGGTATTTCCGGCCAATACATGCCAATGTTCTCAACACATCTTAACCATTGGTAGGCATTGAACTTCAGCATCGACTTTTGATATATGAATTCATTCCAGCCTTTGAATCTGGGCCCCCATCCGATTTCACCGTTCCAGCGCAACCGATTCAAGTGCAGCGTCTTATTAAAAAAATGTCCATGGGTTTCAAACCAAAGCGATCTAATTTTATCCTTAAGGAAAGGTTGTCTATTTAACCATTCTTTGACTACCCTGAAAGCTCTTTTATAATTAAATTTATTGTTGTTCTGTGAATTTTGTACAATTTTTCTTCGTCGAATCCATTCTTTATGAATAGAAAGAGTCACATCGCGTCCGTCTCGAAGCAAATGGATAAAACGGGCTTGTGGAAATATTCTCATTATAAATGGGATTTTCAGGCTGTTCCTCGGAGATTTATCCACAACAATCCGGCTTCCTGTCTTTCTTTTATATCTTAAAAATTCCGTGAAAATCTGTTTTTTAATTTTTGAAGTTGCTTCTTCAGCGTTTCTTTTATCATGGGGGTGATTGCGGAAATAGCGATCCCAAACGAAATAGGGTTCATACCATTGAGAAATCTCGTGATGTTTATCCAATATTTCACCGAGAACTGTCGTACCGGATCTGGGAGATCCAATAATGAAAACGAATGAATCGCTGTTTGCCCAATCATTCATCATTCGCTATCGCCACCACGTTTTAATAATTATCCTTGTGAAATTAAAACCGTAAGCCCAATCATTCCCTTTTTTACTTTTGCCATACTTTCTTTTCAAAATCGTTATCGGCACTTCTCCTATACGCACCCCTTTTTTAACAGCTTCAATGATTAATTCGCTGGTATGGTATTGATCTTCATATAAATTTATGGAAGCCATGGCTTCCATTCGAAACGCCCTGAAACCACTGGACGGGTCCGTGATCTTTTTTCCCAGTAAAACCGAAATGATCTTGCTGAAAATGTATACGCCCATTATTCTCAAACGGCTGCCCTTCTCTCTGTGCCCGAGAATTCGTGATCCGATTACAAAATCATATTGATCATCTAAAATAGGCAGAACAAGGTTCCCAATTTCTTCGGGTCGATGCTGACCATCCGCATCCATTGTGACACATAGATGCGCACCCGCCCGTTTCAGAATATCGTACCCGAGTCGAAGCGCTGCCCCTCCACCCCGATTTATCGGATTCTTTACCACACAGACACCATCTGTTTGAGCTGCAATGGAAAATGTTTCATCCTCACTTCCGTCATCAATAACCAAAACCCCAACCCCAATTCCTTTGATTTGCTTGGGGATCCCCGGAAGAAGTTCTCCTAAATTCTCCGCTTCGTTATAAGCCGGTATAACAACCATAACAGGCTTGATCATATCGAGCACTTCAATGTTTTTCTCAGTGTCCTGGCTCCCCAAATTTCTGACCAGTCGGTCGAATTGCAGACGAAGATTTTCTACTTTTGACTGGGTATAGAAAATATAAAAAAACAAAAAAATGCTGGAAATGACGAGAAGGGCAATGATTCTGCCTCGATATGATTCCTGTAAAGACATGGCATCGCGAAGCGTGTTAAGAACATCCGGATTTATTGAAACGATAATCAGGCTAAGTTCCATTTCGGACCACGGTATAATAAAAAAGTGGCCGATAGACCGATAATCCCGGCAATTATTCCAAACATTCTGAGGTTGGACATCTATTTACCTGTTTTTCTGGCTATGTGAAGGTTCCGTGCTTTGAGGATACATCTTTAAAAAGAATTGTTTTCTGAGTCCCACTTTTGTAACTTCTCAAAAACTTATGGTTAAACCTACCAGCGGAGTCATCCGGTCATTTTTTTCAAAGCGGGCAACTGTTTGAAGCCGTTTAGGGCGGCTTACAGTGACCCGAATAGCATAAATTGTTGATTGTAGTCTGTTTATGCTAAACGACACACTCATTTTAGATCCCGTGCGCGGGGCACTGTTAGGCGCCCTTAACGGCAAGTTTTGGCCGTATTGATAAAAAATTACCGGATGGCGCAGCGGCCCTACCGGAACATATTGAGAAGTTACGGATGAATTTATTTTTCACGAATTCATCTTTATTTTATTTTCTAAAATTTCCGACAATTCAAGTTTACCTATTTTACCGTAAGCCGCAATGGTGAAATAATAGTCTTTTCCATCCCGGACCATTGTTTGAAGTCGCTTCAAGCCCCTAAAGGTTAAGCGGTAGCTTTTATTTTGAAATTTTTGCACCCAGTCATTTTTGATCAGGATCGCCATCACTTCATTAAAACTGCGGGACAATACGTACGCGTACCCAAAATTTCCATAACTTTTTCTTAAATATTCCGGAATTTGTGCAACCGCATCATTTGCCGATAAATAATTGAGCAGCGCTTCTTTATCCATCCCTTGGCCTTGATCTTCCCGAAGCAGCACGATCATATACCAAATCGATTTGATTTTATGAGATTTTTTTGCTGCGGCACTCCATTTGCGCACTTCTTTGATGACCGTTTCAAGCTTTTTTCCGTCAACATTGTCACCCGGATAGGTTCGGACGTAAAATGAAGCGGAGACATCTAAAAGCCGGTAGGTCTGCTGCTTGATTGCTTCAACATCCGGATCGTAGTTCAGGTAATCATAGGCGACCATGTAAGGTTCAAAACCGCCATGATCGCTTCTTTGCATTAGCGGTGACGGAATTTTTTTCAGGTTGTTGCGGGCGGCCAGAAGTTTATAAATATCGGACCCGAACAGGGGAAACGTGTAAAGGTGAACATGTGCTGTGGATTCGCCGTTTTTGATGCAGTTCAGGGTCAGGGTCGCCGTAATGCCCACATCATCAATCGTTGATTCGGGCGAAAACAGCTGAACACTCAATCTTGGCTGGATTCCGGCTTGGGACAGGGTTTCAATCGATTTATTCAACTCGGTAATCGTACAGCCCCGTCGCAACCGTCGCGCCAGCTCCTCGGTCAAGGCATCAGCGCCGACAAAGGCAACCTTAAAATTGGTTGCACCCATTTTTTGAGCAAGCGACGCATTCAACTCCTTGGGTCTCAAAAAGCAGGAATAAATCAATTCCCGCCCCACGTTACGGGTAAGGTTGTTGAGATAATCGCAAATTTTTATGACCCAGTTTGCATTGATATTGAAGGTATCATCCCAGATATCGACATATTTTATTTCAGGACGCTTTTTTAGAAACGCACCTAAATCCTCTATAAAGAAATCACTTTGCACGGCACAGTGAAAATCTTTTCCAAACTGGCTGGCGATGGCGCAAAACAAGCACCCCCCTCCGGATTTTTTGGTCCACACACAGGCTCTTT
>JAFDFH010000267.1 GCA_019309945.1 Deltaproteobacteria bacterium | reverse complement strand
GATTAAATGAACAGGAAACGTCAGTATTTTTCAAAATGAAGCTTCCCGCTGCAAGCAGGTGGGATATCAAAGTGGAAAAAATCGTTTTTTATATTGGGAAGATACGTAGTTTCTCCCCAAACCCTTCTTCCGCATGCTTACCCCACCGCAAACGGATGGGGTATTAAAAACAATAATAAACGCAAGTATTGTTAATTTGGCACATCACAAATTCAGTCAATGAGTGGGGCATTCTCAATGGCTCCCTTGCCGGGGTTTTGATGATACTATTCTTCTTATCGCAGGGTTTGGCGTGGTTGTGATCTCTGAGAGATAACCAAAAGTTAAAACGACTAAGATAGAGGACTATGACAGAGACTATGTAAATCTCGCCTTCCATCTACCTTTTTCTTGATCCATGTTGGAGTTCGGATACCCTACTTCACAAAAACGACCTATCCTTTCTCAATTTACTTTCTTACCAACCCGGACAACCCATTATGTTGTGGAGGGACCTGAAAGCAAAAAGAGGGGAATGAAATAGACATTCTGCGATTTTTCAATGAATGGCTCCAGTCAACCATGATAGCCGTAAGTTACAGTTTGTATATTACCCCTGTGGATTGTGATATGTTAGAGTGATCACAGGATTTTGTAGCACCAAAAAACCTGATATATATAGCAGTAAAAGGTCAGGATAACGTTCGCCTTAACTTGCTCAACCGGTCGTATGTACCCCCTGAACTCATTTTGAAACTCAGGAGGTACATATACCAACCATGAGATTAACCATACACAAAGTCAAAAAAGTGTTGCGGCTCAAATTTGATTTTAAAGCCAAATTTTCATTCACCTTTACATCTGAGCACAAAAATTGATGCAAATTCGCTTGCATTCCGCATGACCTTTTCAGTGACACTCCCCAACCAAAAATGAGAAAATCCGGATCTTCCATGGGTGGTCATGACGATAAGGTCAACGGAGTTTTTCCTTGCGTACTCGATTATCTCTTGTGCGGGCAGCTCCCCCCCAAGAGCTACCCATGAGGCCTTTATCCCTTTTGTCTTTAAATCCTCAGCTCTTTTAGAGAGAAACTTCTCTGCCACTGCTATTTCGCTCTTATCTGGTTGACTAAACTCGCCAATTCTTTCTTCCGAATAAATAGGCGTATATGGGACAACATGGATAAGAATTAATTCGGCGTCGTGTCTCTTAGCTATGTCCTCGGCGGGGTCCAAGGCATTTGCGCCCAGAGTTGAACCATCTAAGGGTACAAGTAGTTTTTTATACATAATACACCTCCTGTTGAAGATAAAAAATGAATTGATTGTTTTTTGTCATACGTTACCATGAATTTCAATCCCCCCCTCATTTCTCTTTCTTCTTTGACAGTATAGGACCTTACTAAAGGGGTAGTCATTTTACTTCTCCTTTTGGCCAAACCTTAAAATAAATCAGCCAAGTCTTTTGCAGTTCCGGTATACAGATTCGGGGGTTTTCTTCTTTTGTCATATATCAGAGCAAAGCCTGTGCCAAAAGCGAAGGTAGTGAGAAAGTGCTCTATTTTATTGAAGAAAAATTGATTCAGGTAATTGCTGAGTTAAAAAAATGGAGGGTATCGGGGGCTGTGGGTGTCAGGTTTTTTTACAGTTTGTTAAAAATTAGAGATATGGCAAGTTTTGGCGGGAGGCAAATTTTAGCGAGATTGAGAGAAGACCCACTGTTCAACATTTTGAATTTATGCCAGATATGCTTTGGTTATCTGGAACCTACCACGTGAGCAACCAATTTTGCAAGCTTTGGCACATTGTGATTATTTTTAAGAATCACAGGAAAATTTCAAATTGATATCTGCAGGAACGTTGGAGGTAGCAAAGATATGAGGCCATATTCCATAACTACCTCACGACCTCAACATGTTGTGTATTCATAAGTGCCATTTATCTCAAGCACCCTCCCGCCTCGCGACGGGAGGGGTTGATTTTTCACGGCTTACTGTCCCCAGTCACCGACTGAATCGCTGCCCGGCAGATCGAACTCCAGATATTCCTTGAGGTCGAACGGCATCTTTTTAAGGTTACGCTTAACCCGATCAGCAATTGCTTTGGTTTCAGGACGCGCGTTAGACAGACCGGTATATGGGATTCCATGGGCGTTCTGTACATCCGGGTACTTCTTCTTGAACAACTCGTGTCGAGCTACCATACTGTTGAACTGGCCTTGAAAGTGAAGTAGCGGAACGAGTTGAGGATTCTCCTCGCGGGGGTCCTGGTAGAGGTCGTAATAAGCTTCCGGCATTCCCGATGCAGCGACTTCTCCTGCACCGATCCAGTGCCTCTTATAACGACCTTTTACTGTTGCGCCGAGTTCATGGCCGGCATAGATAAACACATAATCGCGCCGACTATGTGTGTCACCGTTTAAGAACAGAGCTGTTTGTTCGATGCCATCTACGACCCGGTCAGTGGGAATGTACTTCATTGCACGACCGAGCCGCGCGAAGGTCGTGTATAGGTCGGTCACGTGGATGATGTCCCCGACGACTTGCCCTTCTTTAATGACACCTGGCCACCAGGCGAAAGCCGGAACACGCACGCCGCCTTCGGTGAAGTCGCCTTTACCGCCTCGATAAAGCATTGGAAGCATTCCCCAGCCCGGCGGTGGACTGTGCACCATGGGTCCGTTGTCAGCCATGGCGATAAATAGGGTATTCTCGGCGATACCGAGTTTTTCGAGTTCTTCCATCACACGACCTATGAAAGCGTCAAGTGCGATAAAGGATTCGGCTACTTTGCCACCGGAATGTGTCTTCTTCGGCATATCGGGTTTGAGAAAATTCAGAAAGTTAGGCCAGTACGAGACAAAAAATGGCTTACCGGATTTGGCATTCTTGCGCATGAACTCCAGGGTGCGTTTTTCGGATTCGCGGTCCATCTTTTCATAGCACTCATTCGAGGTTCCGCACCATTCTTTACCTTGCTCGCCTTTCTTGCCTTCAATGATCTGAACCCAGCCCTCGGGCACAAGACCGGGATTGTCTAGCCGATACGGATCCGGCGGGTAGATCTCCGGATGCAGACCAAGAACCGCGTTGACCGCATTGCCCTGGGGGCTGTAGAGAGAGGTGATCTTGTTCATGGGTGTAAACAAAGCCTCATCAAAGCCTTGGTTGTGCAGATAACTCTCCTCGACGTCCCCGAGATGCCCCTTGCCGTAAAAGGCGGTAGCATAACCAGCTTTGGAGAGAACTTCGGCAATTGTCACTTCTTCGGCGCGTAATCCCGAAAACTCATGGGGCATACCGACAACACCCATTCCGTGTCTTACTGGATGGCGACCTGTCAGGAAAGCGGCGCGAGTAGGCGTGCAGGATGGCTCTGTGTACATGCGAGTGAAATTTATACCTTCTTCGGCCATTTTGTTCATGTTTGGGGTCTCATACCCGAAATTCTTTTGGAGTCCTGGAAAACCGGCAGCACCAAAAGCAGTGTCGTCCCAAAGGATGTAGACTATGTTCGGTGTTTGTCCGTACTTCTTCTGTAACTTAGTCAGTTTCCTATCGAGTTCATTATCCTCGGCTTTCCACCTCTCACCATTTTGGGCTTCGAGTATATAATACTCTGCATCGTGGACGATTTGGACTTTCTCCTTGGCTATACCAATACTGGAAATAAAAAATAAAGTTGCTATAGTAGCAAATAGAAAAACGGTTGATCTTCTCACAGGCCTCCTCCTTTATCTGGTTTTGTTATTAGTTTATCTGTTGATCAAAAGGGCAATCAAATTAAAGTTTAGACCGCAACAAGCAAGCCCAAATAGAATCACTACATAACCAACTGTTATTTATAATAAATATCGCTAAACAAATATTTTAAAATTAGTGTTGTGAGACACATGTGTTTAATGTAAGAGCGAATCCGAACATTTAAAACTTCGGTCTCTTAATGATGTAAAAATAAACATAAGAACCTTCATTTAATATTCAAGACGAAGAAATATTGATTGACCACATGCTGAAAGGGACTCATGGAGATTTGGCATAGGAAGCAGTGTAGGTTTCAATATAGAGTGTTGATTTTAGAAATTATGGATAATCCCATATATTGTGGTTTCCCCAAAATCTAAAAGTTGCAGATAATTGAGAATATCCCTTTCGGGCAACCCTTGTGATATCCAATGGTTTCAGGCCAAACTTTGAAGGACTCAAGCCTTGAGATTTCTTGCCAATACAACCACCGGCAGAAAGATAACTGAGATACAGATATCATACGTTTGCAACTGTCAAGCCAAGTGAAACATTAATTTGAGTGCCACAGTTTTATATGCACCTGGGTGTAATTCTCGCAGTGATCGACTTCGTATCG
>JAFDFH010000266.1 GCA_019309945.1 Deltaproteobacteria bacterium | reverse complement strand
AAAGCAGCAGATCCAAAATTGGAAACAAAGCTGGGCGCAATCCCAGCCCCCCGCGTTAGTCGTTGAGCAGCAACCAGGAGGAAAAATTTTCATTCACGACACGAGGCCCTGCCGAAAAAGTCATCGCGAAGAGCTGGAAGGAGTTGCGGCGATGGCTTATTTGCTCTGTGACAAGATACGACCCTTTGAGGCATTGGCAAAAGACATTCGCGCGCAAATGGGCAATGTATATGCCGGTGATGTCAACTTACGCCGTTGTCTGGATGAATTCATCGAGCGTCGCCTTATGCTCGGCGAGGAGGACCGCTATTTAAGCCTGGCAATGAAACCTGCTAAAATCCTGGATGTCTCAGAAGAATGGTGATGCTAACAGAAAGTTCATAGCGGGGAAACCTTTGAAAAACCTGAGTACAAATCTGCTGAAAATTATTATCCTGTGCTTTTGTGCCAGTATCCTCTGTTTTCTGGATCGCGTGAATATCTCTGTTGCCGCCCCTTTTATCATGGCGCATTACGGGTGGAACGAAACCCAGATGGGGATCATTTTCTCCGCCTTTTTCGCTGGATACGTTATTTTTATGATTCCCGGCGGAGTCCTTGCAGACCGGTACGGCCCTAAAAGAGTGCTGACCGCCGGGGTGACATTCTGGTCCGTGTTTACAATTCTGAACCCTTTATTCAGTCGAATCTGGTCGATGTCCCTGTGCCGATACATGGTCGGCACCGGCCAGGGCGTGTATTGGCCGGCTGTCAATACCCTGATCGCCCGCCATGTTTCGGTATATGATCGCACTAAGGTTATAGGATTTATTCTTTCGGGCGCTGCCATCGGATCGGTAATCGGTTTTCCGGTGGGATCCTGGATTATCCGGATGTGGGGCTGGCACGCCATTTTTTATGTCTTCGGGTTTGTCGGGTTTATCTGGGTTATTTTCTGGCTCCGTTTAGGTAAAACCGTTTTTTCCGGTAGCCTGGAAGTTTCGCCGTCTTCCAAGGAATCTATCCCCTGGAAAGGTCTTCTCACGAACCGCTCCGTCCTGGGGCTCACGTTTTCCTACTTTTGCCACAATTATGCCGCCTATCTGTTTCTGGTCTGGCTTCCCACCTACCTGATCCAGGCCCATGGGTTTTCGCTCACCGCTATGGGAATCGGGGCGGCCATGCCTGCATTGGCGGCAGGGATTTTTATGAATGTTTCCGGTTGGTTTTCGGATTATTTGATTCAGAAAGGAAGATCGAGGGAATTCAGCCGTAAACTCATGCTTTTTTCTGGTATGGGAGGGTCGGCATTCTTTTTAGTTTGTCTGATATGGATCAGCAACCCTTATTTGCTTGTGGGGATGCTGACGCTGTCTTCAGCGACCAAAGCGCTTTCAACTCCCGTGTACTGGAGTTTATCTGTGGATATGGCCCCTCGTCACGCGGGAATTCTCTCTTCCATCATGAACACTTCCGGCAATATTGCAGGGATTGCGGCTTCGGTGTTGACAGGATGGATGGTTTCCTTTTTTGCCGGCTGGAATCCGGCAATTCTTGTGGGTGCGGCGATTACATTTTTGGGGGTTGTCATTGCTGTCCCGACAATTCGGGCATCTGAAATCTTTTAATCCACAGAGCCAATTTCAAAACGTCCCATTTTGTCCAATCTCTGCGTCAGGCTCAAATTTTAATCCTCGAAATACCCAAATGTATTCCTGTGGTTAAAATTTTCGCCTTCCTTGACCTTGAACAAACTGAAACGTTTTGAAACTGGCTCCACAGATTTCGTAACTTCTCAAAAACTTATGTTTAAACGGTTAAACCTACCAGCGGAGTCATCCGGTAATTTTTTTCAGAGCGGGCAACTGTTTGAAGGAGTTTAGGGCGGCTTACAGTGACCCGAACAATATAAATTGTTGATTGTAGCCTGTTTGTGCTAAGCAACACACTCATTTTAGATCCCGTGCGCGGGTCACTGTTAGGCGCCCTTAACTGCAAGTTTTGGCCGTATTGAAAAAAAATACCGGATGGCGTAGCGGACCTACCAAAAAATATTGAGAAGTTACCATTTAACCATTTAACCACTAGACTATTTGACTATTTACGAGGTCTGAACTTGAACAAAAAATGAGTGTTTCGCAAAGGTCTCATGTTGCGCAAGCCGTAGGTTTGCATTCTCCGTTTCACACCAACCCCAGGGCGCTTTTGACCATTCTTTCCGTTATGGCGCGCATGAGGTCGGAGGGCACAAGGCGGAACAATTCCAAGGTCTGGTATTTTTCAGCTATTTCCTTCACAAGGAGGTCAAAATCTTTCAATTCCTCATAGCGCTTGTGGATACGTTCCCTCTGCTGGTGGGTTGCGGCCAGTCCCCTGGGAATGATTGCAGCCGCATCATCTTCGGTTAGGACACCGCCGTGTTCATAGCCGATCACACGAATGGGAAGGAATTCGAGCTTTTCAAGACTGTGGATGTAATCGTCGTAATCATGGTTGGCTGTAACAGTGAGCTCCCGGCTGCCCTTTTCCGGGAATGGAACGGCGTCCGCGGGGAACAATGCTTCTAATTCGGGAATGTACACGGATAGGGAACCTCTTGAATGTCCCGGTGTTTGAAAAAAATGTAAAGACAAACCATTACCCAAACTCAGCCGATCTCCATCCTTCACCTGAAGTCCAATTGAAATCGGGTGGAAGTCTAAAGAAATACCGTTAAACGAATGCGGTCTTTTCAGCGCGTCGAGGGTTTTCCGGTTGACTTGCTGTATCAGGCGGACCGGTTTGCTCTTGTTTAAAATGTAAGTGCAGTATTCGGAAGCAATGGTCTGAATATGGGGATATCTGCTAATCAGATAAGGAACGGCCCCGCAGTGGTCGTGATGGGCATGCGAAATCACAAGGTGGCGGATCCGGTTACGATCCACATGATACTGATCCAGTTGGGCTTCCAGTTTTGCCACCCCCCAGGCGACCCCGCCGCCCAGTAAGGCATAGTGTTCACCCATGACAAGATACATGCAGATGTCACGGGATCCTAAAAATAAAAGTTGTGGCGTAATAAAACCGGGTTTCTGAATTCTCATGGGAGTGCATCCTCTTCCAGAAGCAAGATTCGTAGGGTTCACTCAGAAATTAATTCACAATTTTTAAGCGTTGAGGCGCCCGGCTGGTAAGGCGCGAAAACGCAGTAATAACTGGCATATTGCGAGTTTTCGCAACGCAGCCAGGCGGGATGCATCGGCGTTTAAAATGTGAAGTTATTTTTGAGTGAGCCCTTAACATTTGCTGGTTGTCAATAGGATTAGGATACGGTAAAGAATTTGTCAATATTTTTGAAGATCCCTTTTTTAAACGCCACTGTAAATGAGAGTGTAGGCTTAAAATTACTGCTTGCGGCATTGCTAATAAGCATGATAGTATTTTTAAAATAACAACATCCAGGGTAACTTCTCAATATGTTCTGGTAGGCCCGCTGCGCCATCCGCTAATTTTTTTCAATACGGCCAAAACTTGCCGTTAAGGGCGTCTAACAGTGCCCCGCGCATGGGATCTAAAATGAGTGTGTCGCTTAGCGCAAACAGATTGCAATCAACAATTTCTGTTGTTCGGGTCACTGTAAGCCGCCCTAAACGGCTTCAAACAGTTGCCCGTTTTGAAAAAAAATACCGGATGACTCCGCTACCATAAGTTTTTGAGAAGTTACCATCCAGGCAGCGAGGAAGAGATCATGAATGCGCAAAGGAATACGGAGAATTCAACTCTTGAAGGAAGAACCGTTGATCATTCCAAGGTGGTTATGTCGCAGGTCTTTATGCCCCAGCACACGGGTCCCGGCGGCTTTTTTGTTCACGGCGGAGAAATCATAAAATTAATGGACACGGCGGCCGGTCTGACCGCGCTCCGGCATTCGCACTCCCAGGTGGTTACACTGCGTATCGAAGGCATTAACTTTCATTATCCCATTCGAGTGGGCAACTATGTAACGGTTGAGGCCAAATTGACCTTTGCAAGCAGATCCTCAATGGAAATTCAGGTGCAAGTAACCACCGAAGACGTTCTCAAAGAAAAGTCCTGGGAAGCGCTGATTGCCTACTTCATTTTTGTGGCTGTGGATAAAGACGGGAAAACGAAGAAAGTGCCTCCCTTAATTATTTCTTCCGAAGAAGAGCGTAAACTTTTCGAGGACGGTGAAACCCGTCACAGCACCTGCAGAATAGATGAGCAGTCGCGAACCTTGTGTGCCATGGATTAACTAGTGTCCATCCAGAAACGGTCTTTTTGCCCGATCTCTGCGTTATGCTCAAAATTTTATCCTCGGAATATCAACGATATGCCTGCGGTAAAATTTTTCGCAGGCCTTGATCTCG
>JAFDFH010000265.1 GCA_019309945.1 Deltaproteobacteria bacterium | reverse complement strand
TATCCACCTGAGTAGTTACTGATTAACATACTTAATTTTAGGCACTTTAGCGCATTTTAGGCATTTGCCCCTCGGGTTTTTACCGTTACCGTAGAAATTTGACATTAATATTAAGATCTTGTCTATATAGACAGATAGTGAGTAATCTATGAGTGCAACAATGGACGACAAACCCCGTGAAGCATGTGGGCTTTTTGGCATTCAGGGGTACCCTGAAGCTGCGAAACTCTGCTATTTCGGATTGTATGCCCTTCAGCATCGAGGTCAGGAAAGTGCCGGTATTGCCGTCACCAAGGATAAAGACATTATATCCCACAAGGGCATGGGGCTGGTGCACGATATATTTGACATGGCGAGTCTGGATCAATTGCAGGGCGAAAGTGTCATTGGGCATGTACGCTATTCAACGACCGGCAGTTCGGTTCTTGTTAATGCCCAGCCCTTTGTTGTTCGCCACCGCAAAAAATCATATGCGGTCGCCCATAACGGCAACCTGGTCAACGCCTTCACACTTAAAAACGAACTGGAAGAATCAGGCTCGATTTTTCAGACCACCATGGACAGCGAAGTTTTTTTACACCTTTTTGTCAGGAATATAAAATTTGGATTTGAACAGGCGCTTGTCGAAACGGTTTCAAAACTAAAAGGCGCTTTTTCTTTTGTTATGCTTACCAGCAGAGGGGAAGTTGTCGGGATCAAAGACCCACATGGCTTCAGACCTCTGTGCCTGGGGAAGCTCAATGGCCAATATGTCTTGGCTTCAGAATCATGCGCGCTCGATCTCATTCAGGCCGATTTAGTACGGGAACTCGACCCCGGTGAAATCGTGATTATCAGCGCAGACGGCATTAAAAGTATTAGAATTCCGACGGAAGAAAATCGCGCCTTCTGTATTTTTGAATTTATTTATTTTGCAAGACCGGACAGCACAATTTTTGGGCAGAATGTTTATCAAATGAGGAAGGCCCACGGCAGGTGTCTCGCCCGGGAAGCACCTGTTGATGCCCAATTGGTAATGCCTTTCCCTGATTCTGGAACTTACGCGGCCTTAGGGTATTCGGAAGCCTCCGGTATTCCTTTTGAAATGGGAATGATCCGTAACCACTATGTGGGAAGAACTTTTATTGAGCCGACTCAGAGCATGCGCGACTTTGGCGTCAGGATAAAACTGAATCCGGTGAAAGAACTATTGAAAAACAAGGATATCATCATTGTCGAGGATTCCATCATCAGAGGAACGACTGTAAAGACCAGGGTGAAAGCGCTTCGTGAGCTTGGCATCAATCGCGTGCATATGCGTGTAAGCGGCCCACCCCATCGCTATCCGTGTCATTACGGCATTGATTTTTCAACCCGTGGTGAACTGATTGCCGCCGATCATTCCGTTGCGGAACTTGAGGAAATTCTCGGACTCGACACGCTTCGTTACCTTAGCCTCGAAGGCCTTCTTGAATCCACCGGAATTGAAAATCCTGAAAAAAACTTTTGCAGGGCCTGTTTTGATGGATGTTATCCGGTTGAATTTGATGCGTTTCTGACCAAAGACTGTCTGGAAAGGCGCTGACACGTCCAAAAAAGCACGCGCGTTATCCCTCCCTAGTGTCCATCCAGGAACGGTCTTTTTGCCCGATCTCTGCGTTATGCTCAAAATTTTATCCTCGGAATATCAACGATATGCCTGTGGTAAAATTTTTCGCATGCCTTGATCTCGAACAAAAATCCTCGTTTCTGGACGGACACTCCCTAATAAAAAGAATCGTAACTTCCCAATATGTTCCGTGAAGCCCGCTGCGCCATCCGGTAATTTTTTTCAATACGGCCAAAACTTGCCGTTAAAGGCGCCTAACAGTGACCCGCGCACGGGATCTAAAATGAGTGTGTTGCTTAGCACAAACAGGCTACAATCAACAATTTATGCTGTTCGGGTCACTGTAAGCCGCCCTAAACGGCTTCAAACAGTTGCCCGTATTGAAAAAAAATACCGGATGACTCCGCTGGTATGTATAACCATATGATTTTGAGAAGTTACAAAGCTTCACGTAATCTATTTGACTATATTCGATATCCGATGTATATCTATTTATTGCCCGCAAGACGTGGTCTTCTGGGCCCGGATGCCTTGCTTATTAAAAATTGGCGCTTTGTAAATATTTTGTGATTCCATTATGTTATAATAATTTAGATGTGTTTTATTGAACACGGCAATATTGGCGAATAAACAGTGTCTGAACGAAAACTGCTCTTTTCCCCAATTTCGGTGTCAGGCTCAGATTTTAATCCTCAAAATACGCTAATGTATTCCTGCGGTTAAGATCTTCGCCTTCCTTGAACTTGGAAAAACGATTTAGTTTTCGTTAGGGCACTAAATAAAGCTTTGGAGGTAAACATGCTGGAAACAAAATATCTGCAAGATAATTTGCAGAACATAAAAAAACTGATGACGATTCCCAGTTTGCAGAAATTTGAAACCAAGCACCTTAAACGACTACTCAAGCTTAGTAAGATAAGGGAATATGAGCATGACGAATGCATTATCAAAGAAGGGATGAAGGATCGATGGCTTTACTTTCTCCTTGCAGGGAAGGTGAGTGTCAGAAAAGGCGATACAGAAATTACGATAATTGATAAGATCGGTGAAATCTTTGGTGAAATGCAAATTATTGATAGACAGAGCAGATCGGCATCGGTCTTTGCACAAGGAAAAACCACTTGTCTCGCCGTCGACATATCCGCCACGGACAGACTTATCGCTACCGATGAAAGAGCCAATTTTTTGTTGATGTTATACCGGATGTTCGTGGAATTCATTTCTATACGACTGCGTTTAACCAACGAAGAGCTGATTAAATATAAAAAAGAAGTCCAAAAAGTGCCATAAGACCATTGAAAAAAACGGTTTCGTTTTCAAAAAATTCCACAAATCTTTTCTTCCATATTCTTACGCGCTGCAATCTAACCTGCCGGCATTGTTATATCAATATAGAGCAGCATGGGAGCAATACGCTTCCGATCAGGACCATTGAATCGTGGCTGCGTGTTTTTGCTGAAGGGGCCAGAGCTGCCAATGTCATATTTCTCGGAGGAGAACCCACGCTGCATCCGGAACTGCCGGCGGCCATTCAAAAAGCAAGACACATCGGGTTCAATTCCATCACCATCGATACCAACGGTTATCTGTTCAACGACATCCTTTTAAAAGTCGACCCGGACGATGTGGACTATTTTAACTTTAGCCTGGATGGGGCCACGAAAAATTTAAATGACGCCATTCGGGGGCCGGGATCCTATGACCGGTGCGTTGAAGGTATCCGCAAAGCGGTTTCCATGGGTTTTGCGACCAGTTTAATCTATACGGTAAGCAATGATAATATTCATGAGCTTGCTGATATGGTTCCCGTTATCGCCGGCTTGGGAATAGAGCGATTTTTTATACAGGTCATCGGTATCCGGGGAAAATCTGCCGGAGACCGACCGAAAAAGCTGCAAGTGCTCCGAACCGATTGGATTCGCATCATTCCAGGCGTGGCGCAGAAGGTCGCCGAACTCGGCATTACGGCGACATATCCGAAAGTGTTTTTAAATCATGACGAACCCTTTGAGTGTGCCGGACGGGTTGCGCAGAACTATTTCATATTCCCTAACGGCAGGGTATATCGATGTCCCTTGTGTGAGGATTTCCCGCTACACAGTCTAGTGATGAAAAAAAACCGACCCGTAAAAACCGGAGGGATTAACGAAAGCCATCTTTTTGAACTCAGCATCCCCGAAGGGTGTGTGATGAACAAGATTGTTCAGCCTGAAAACCTGAGTTATGACAGCGACGGTATCCCGAAATATAAAATTGCATGTTGTATGTTAAAAGAAGAAATCAGCGGTAGGCGTTGATAGAATTATAACCAGACTTTATAGGAGATACACTAATGAAAATGAAGCACGTGTTTGAAAAAATCCACCAGAATGCTCTGATGAACTGGATGATTGTCTTACTTCTTTTCGCCCAATTCCCGCTTTTCGGTTGTACTGGCATAACGATAAGAGAAGACCGCCGAATTCCTTTGGTGGCCAACCAACCCTACGAGGGGGTTTCCAAAACCGCCTACTACAATTTGGAATACAGCTTTACGTTCCACCATAAGGCTGCCGATGAAACCGGTAGTATGGAATTTACCGGGAACCTGAAGCCCACAACACCCCTGGAGACCCTATCGATCTGGTTGCAGTTTCTCGATGCAGAAGGTAAGATTATTGACACGGAGCGAATTTACGGGTCTGGCTATCGGCAAGGAGCAGGCAAAGCGACGATCCAGAAGCATTTTGAAACACCACCGGGTGCGGTTGCGATTGCATT
>JAFDFH010000264.1 GCA_019309945.1 Deltaproteobacteria bacterium | reverse complement strand
CGAGCCGTGCCAGAGATATTAATAATAATTCGTCGCTAAATGATCCCCTTGATTTTTTAAGTCATAGTTTCATTCGGCTCAGGCTAACGCGTGCTAAAGCCCTTCAAACAGTAAGTCGGTTTCCAAGCGAAACACACCGTCGCTACGCTGTATTGAAATCAAATGCGTTTACCCTGATTGCACACAATTACCTCATGAAAACCTTGCCTTGACCTCATGACCTTTTTCTTGATATTTCAATTTGGACCGAAACAGTGAGTGCTATTCGCGTAGCTTGTTTGAGCGAAGCGGAGATGCCGCACGACCATTAAAAATTGGGGTCTACATAACTAAAAAAGTGTAAATAGATGGAAGCGCGTGTATCATTTCAGTCCCAGGCGTATTTACTGGAAGGTATCCTGCACAGGGGGTCGGTGGAAGAAGGCATTGTCATTGCCCATCCCCATCCGCTATACGGCGGTGACATGTACAATACTGTCGTGGAATCTATTGCAGAAATATATCAATCCAAAGGGTATACGACTTTGAGGTTTAATTTCAGGGGTGTTGGAAACAGCCAGGGACGTTACGCCAAAGGCGTCGGTGAACGGAACGACACAAAAGCCGCTGTCGATTATTTGAAAGAATTGGGTATCAAAACCCCGGATCTGGGGGGATACTCTTTCGGTGCCTGGGTCAATGCCTTTGCCGCCCAGCAGGATCAAACCATCCGGAGCACGATCATGGTATCGCCGCCGGTTGCTGTGATCGATTTTTCATCTATAGGTTCCATTCCCTCTCTTAAGCTTGTCGTCTCCGGCAGTAGAGATGAATTTGCGCCTGGCGATCAAATCAAAGAGATGCTTCCGGGCTTGAACGCTTCTGCGCATCTGGAAATCATCCCAGGCGCAGACCATTTTTATGGCGGGCATCTTGAAGCTTTGAAATCCATCATATCGGCGTATGGCTAAATAAAAGGAAAACAACGGGGCCGAAATTGAAAATGGAGAAATGATTTTGCCTTGATCCTTTTTAATCAAAGACTCCGAAAAAGCTAACAACACACATATGGAGGTGTTTGGAAGTGAGAGAATTCAATTTTTGGCAAAAGTGGCTTCTATTTTCTTCTTTCTTTTTCGGTTGCTTTTGGGAGGCTCACACTCTTTAGAATATTTGTAGCATTGCGGCACACCAGGTCAGCTCATCGTTGGAAAGAAACTTCATGATAAGATCATTTGCTATTTTGAGCATTGTATTGTTTTCGGTTTCGTGTGCTACATATGCCGAGGATATTGCCAACGATACAGGGGCTATTAGTGGTCGAATTTTCCCAAAGGATGCTTCCGTCCGAATTATTGCAAAGACAGCGGGCACTGAATACAAAATCAAAGGGAACATCAAGGGCGAAGTTACGTTGACCCAAGGAGGAGATTTTACCATAAAGGGGCTTCTACCCGGCAAGTATGACCTACTCTTCTTCCTGCAGGGAAAATCGAAGAAGAAATACTTCGCAACGCGTTGGAGCGAGGTCGTTGTTCAATCAGGCAAGACCACCTCGGGGATCAACTATCGTCTGACGCCTCTGAGCTCGAAATATCTCATCGACGAGATCTTGGTTGCATTCAAGGAGGAAACAAAGGCCGAAGAAGCCCGAAAGGTAATTCGAGCGGCAGGTTGTGTCATCAAGGATACGCCTCTCCATTTAGGCACGACCATCTACACACTGGATATTCCCGACGATAAGAGTATCGATGAAATGATTAAGGTCTTCAAAAAAGACAAGTGTGTAGCTTATGCTGAGCCAAATGGAATTTCCAGGATTGATGCCAAGTGAGGCGTGAAAATACTGACTTTCCAACAAATAGATGCACTGGATTTTCAATTCGCTACGCTCCTTGAAAATCCAGTGCATCCAACCGTAGGGGTTTTGTCTAACGAAGTTAGGTAAAGTTCGGCCTTTGGGAGCAAACTTGCGACATTTGCGATTTCTTTCAGTTTTTTCTTGATTTCGGTTTCTATAAGAGTTAGCTTGAGTTAGGTCATTAAACCCGAACTCAAGCTAACTTTTATAGACATGAATTCCGTAGATAATCCTTATACTCCCGGGGCAGGAACACCCCCTCCGGAACTAGCAGGCCGGGAGAGCATTCTCAAGAAGGCTGAAGACACAATTAAGCGAACAAAAAAAGGTAAGGCCGCCAAGAGTTTTATTATGCTCGGCCTTCGGGGTGTGGGTAAAACCGTTCTTCTCAACCGGATCGACCAAATCGCAGAAACTGTCGGTTGCCGAACAGCGATCTTCGAAGCGGATCCGGATCGTACGCTGCCAGAGATCTTAACTCAGCAACTTAATCGGCTGCTTCTCAAGATAGACCGCCGTAAACGCGTTAGCGACGAAGTTCAAAAGGCCTTCGGCCTTCTTCGCGGCTTCGCGAGTGCTTTCAAGGTGAAGTACGGGGAATTCGAGGTTGGCCTCTCGAACGAAATAATGACGGGGGATCTCACAATTGATCTTACCGATCTTATCGTTGCCATCGGCGAAGCCGCAAAGTCTCGCAAGACCGTAGCGGTGATAATGATCGACGAGGTGCAGTACGTTTCAGAACGGGACCTGGGACCTTTAATAATGTCGCTCCATAAAATATCGCAACGGCAATTGCCGCTCCTATTTTTTGGTGCCGGCTTACCCCAGCTCGCCAAACTTGCGGGTGATGCGAAATCCTACGCCGAGCGTCTATTTGATTATCCGGAAATCGATCGCCTTGATGAAAAAAGCGCGCGGGCGGCACTGGTAGAGCCGGCCAGGCGAGAATCCGTTGCCTATGAGGATGACGCGCTCGATGTCATACTGAAGGAAACCGATGGCTATCCGTTCTTTCTCCAGGTATGGGGATCACATACATGGGAAGTCGCGCCATCCTCTCCGTTCACGTCTGATCATGCGAAATTGGCGACGAAGCGAGCAATTTCAGCTCTCGACCAGGGATTTTTTAAAATGCGCCTTGATCGCCTAACGGACCGGCAACAGGATTATGCCCGGGCGATGGCCGAGCTTATTCCGTCCCCCGCCACATCAACGGCAGTCGCCAAAGTGCTCGGTTTGACAGTGAAACAAGCGGCACCGATTCGGGATGAATTAATAAAGAAAGGCATTGCTTATAGCCCAAAGCGTGGGCTGGTGTCTTTCACAGTGCCCAAGTTCGATGAGTTCATAAAAAGGGGTCACATTTGACTATTAGAAAGAGAACGATATTCATTTTTATCCTGATATGGATGCCATGTAGCACCCAGGCATTCCAACGCTACAATCATGTTGTAAAATTCGATCCATATTTTTCAAAATATTCAAAGCGGTATTTTGGACCGAATTTTGACTGGAGATACTTTAAGGCTCAGGCAATCGCGGAATCGGGATTAAAGGCCGATGCCAGATCAAAAGTGGGTGCCGCAGGCGTGATGCAGATCATGCCCAAAACTTTTGAAGAGATTAAGACCAAGAATCCAATTATCAAAGGTACCCGATTACAGCCGCGCTGGAATATCGCCGCTGGAATTTATTACGACCGCTTGCTTTGGAAAACGTGGAAGGCGGAGCGACCGCTTTTGGATCGGATTCGTTTTATGTTCGGATCATACAATGCGGGCAAAGGCAATATTCTCAAAGCCCAGAAAGTCGCTGAAAAGGAAGGACTCGATCCCAACCTGTGGAGATCCATTAAGCCCGTCCTTCCGGCTGTAACAGGGAGTCGGAGCAAAGAGACCATCCATTATGTTGAAAAAATCAATCATATTAAGGGGGTATTGCGCTAATGGAATTATCGATTACGCTGTTGAACTTCTGTTATGCGATTTTTGGAGCAATTTTAACCCTGATATTCATGGTCATCGGGTATCGAATATTTGATAAAATGACACCCTTTGACACCTCAAAACAGCTGGCAGAAAAAAACATTGCCGTCGGAATCGTCGTGGGTGCTGTCTTTATCGGATTGGGAATCGCCGTGGGGCTGGTAATCGGTATGGGCTTGAACTAAGTGCTTTAATTTGTAAATTCCGTAACGTATTATATCAGTGCCTGAACGAAAACTGCTATTTTCCCCAATTTCGGCGCTATGCTCAAATTTTAATCCTCAAAATCCTCAATGTATTCCTGCGGTTAATCCACCTCAGGCGGATCGCTTTCCTTGAACTTGAATAAAAATGAGCATTTTTCAAAGGTCTCTCAACTTGAACCTTGCTCCAATTTTCATATGTTCCCACAAGGGGCCCTTAATACCGAACCGTCGGAGTTTTTTTTGCAGGTCTATATTAATGTTGATATTCAGGCCTGGAAAAATCCAGGTGGGATGTTCTTTTGAAAATTGCTCGATGAACAG
>JAFDFH010000263.1 GCA_019309945.1 Deltaproteobacteria bacterium | reverse complement strand
GAGGGGCCTGCGAAAAATTTTACCGCAGGCATATAGTTGATATTCCGAGGATAAAATTTTGAGCATAACGCAGAGATCGGGCAAATGGGATGTTTTGCAAAGGTCTCATGGCATAAAAAAAGCGGGTTTGATTTAAACCCGCTTGATTTCATTGGAGGCGGCAATCAGATTCGAACTGATGTATAGCGGTTTTGCAGACCGCTGCCTTACCACTTGGCTATGCCGCCAAAAAATATCTTATGGAGCGGGAAACGGGATTTGAACCCGCGACTTCAACCTTGGCAAGGTTACACTCTACCGCTGAGTTATTCCCGCTCTAAGTGCTTCATTCATTAAATAGTTCTTGCAATTTTGTCAACCCTAATTTCCGCAATTGCCGATTTCGCAAACAGATCTTAGGTCAACCAAAATGTTGGGTTACATTTCAAGAAGGTTTCTAAAGCGAATGAAATAGTCGACCCCGGACCAAACCGTAAACACCAGAGCACCCCACAAGAAAAAAGTCCCGATGGCATGAAAATCGATCCCGAAATAAGGATAGTGAATTAAAAGTGGAATTATGGCGGCAATCTGAAAGCCTGTTTTGTATTTTCCAAGCTTGGATGCAGATACATCTTCCTTTTTTTCAGCGATAATGTTTCTTAAACCCGTAACTGCGAGTTCCCGACCGATGATGATACAAACCATCCAGGCAGGCACCCAGCCGTGGGAAGCCATCATGATAAAAGCGGAAGAAACCAGAAGTTTGTCCGCAACCGGATCCATGACTTTGCCAAAAGTGGTCACAAGTCCCCGACGTCTTGCCAAATAGCCATCGAGATAATCAGTGATCGCTGCCGCACTAAACACCACAACAGCAATAAGTGTACACATCCGGTTCGGAAACAACAGCAGAACCACGACGGCCGGTACGGAAAGAGCCCGATATAGCGTCAAACTGTTGGGATGACTTAATATTTTTGTTATTTTAGCACTAACCGTTCACGGAACGTTGAAATTAGAAAATAGAAATTGGAAATTTGGCCTTCATGCTTTTGTACGGTTGATGAACGCATTCAATTGGGGGCCGAGTTTTTCAACTATTGCTTTGCATTCTGTCGCGTTTGACTCAGATAAAACTTTTCTTCGGATTAATTTTCGCAACCATGATTGGGTTTCTTCATTTGTAGACATCCAACTCGTAAACTCGCTTCATCTCTTCCCAATTTCTACTTTCCAATTTCAAGTTTCAAGCCGTGAACGGTTACCAATTTATTATAGCTACTCAGGTGTTTAGGTAGAAGGTAAAAGGCTGAAGGTATAAGATGGTTAGTGAAAACCTTTACCCTTCGGTCTTCAGTCTTCAACCTAAATACCTTTACTCTTTCTGGGCCTTATTCCAATCGTCAAGAAAAGCCTTGATACCCTTATCGGTCAGGGGATGGGCCGCCAGCTTGGCAATCACATTGAAAGGAATCGTGGCGATATCGGCGCCGAGCAACGCTGACTCAAGCACATGGAGCGGATGTCGAACACTCGCCACAATGACCTCGGTATCAAACGCGTAGTTATTGTAGATCTCAACAATCTGCTCGACCAAAAGAAGGCCGTCGTGGGATATATCATCGAGACGACCCACAAAGGGACTGGCATAACTTGCCCCGGCCTTTGCTGCCATAAGGGCCTGAAGGGGAGAAAACACAAGGGTTACATTTGTTTTAATCTCTTCCTCGGACAGTTGACGGACGGCCTTCAACCCGTCCACAGTCATAGGAATCTTTACAACGATATTAGCGTGGATGCTCGAAAGATGACGCGCCTCCTTGACCATGCCTTCACTATCTAAACTGATCACTTCGGCACTGATGGGGCCGTCCACGATTTCACAGATCTCTTTGATGATCTCTTCAAAATCGCGTCCTTCCTTCGCAACCAGGCTCGGATTGGTGGTCACACCATCCACCATGCCCATGCTGTGGGCTTCCTTGATTTCTTCAATGTTGGCAGTGTCGATAAAAAATTTCATTTATTTCTACCTCCAGTTTCATATTTGGTAACCGTTCACGGAACGTTGAAATTAGAAAATAGAAATTGGAAATTGAGCCTTCATGCTTTTGTACGGTTGATGAACGCATTCAATTGGGGGCTGAGTTTTTCAACTATTGTTTTGTATTCGGTCGGATGCAGACCATATCTGCTAACTCTTCTGCCAGTTTGTAGACATCCAACTCCTAAACTCGTTTCATCTCTCCCCAATTTCTACTTTCCAATTTCAAGTTTCAAGCCGTGAACGGTTACCATATTCGTTATTCGAGCAGGCGCTATTCGTTTTTTTCAGAACGCGCGGCAATAAACTTATCCCTGCATTCTTTGCTGCAAAAATACAGATCTTCGCCATCAAACTTTAAATGAACGCCTTCTCTTTTAGGAAAATACACCTCACAATAAGGATCTTTAACCATAATATCGTCAATTTGACCGGCCGATTTGCTTGAAATCGGCCTGTTCAACGATGTGTGTTGCAAAATCCAGAATCTTATTATTTTATACCCGAAATAGCCTATTCCGAGCAAAATGAGAAATCTAATCATTGATACGGAACCACCCTTTGCTCATGATCATCCAGATGGTCTAACAGATATTGCATGTCTTTTTTTAAAACAGGATGAATAATCTCTGGATCTATATCACACATCGGCTTTAATACAAACCGCCTTTTGTGCATTCTGGGATGTGGAATTTCCAGTTCAGGTAAGCAAATCGTAATATCATCATAGAAAATAATGTCCAGATCGAGAATCCGGGGACCAAACTTTACAGTGTCATTAGAACGACCGGCCGCATATTGAATAGATTTCAATTGGATCAAAAGCTGAAAAGGATCGAGGCCGGTTTCAATCTTTACCACCGAATTGACAAACCAGTCCTGATCCTTGTAATCGACCGGATCGGTCATGTAAAACCGCGACCGCTCCCTCAGGACGGATTCACCGGATCGGGTCAGCGCAGCAATACCGCTTTCGCAATTTAGAAGTTTGTTCCCGATGTTTGATCCGGTTGAGATATAAACGATGTGGTTATGCATCGACCAGCTCTTCGTGAAACCTAACCCGGACAAACCGGAACTAAAAATATTTGCCACCAAGTCACAGACACGAAGGATTTTATTTTGTTATTCTTTCTTAGTGTCTTGGGGCCTTGGTGGCGAGAACTAAAAGTCCTGAACGGTTACGTTTTACTTATAGGCATCTTCCCAAAGTTCGCCCTTGTAAATAACACGTGCGTCTCCTTCAAGATACACATTATAAAATTGCCCGTCTTGCTCTTGAAAATAGATCGTCAAATATCCCCCGCTCCGTGTCAGAACTTTTACTGGGGACAATTTGTTGAATTTATGTGCGAAGACAACAGCACCGGCGATTGCACCGGTACCACATGCCAGGGTTTCGTCTTCGACGCCCCGTTCATAGGTCCGGACGGCGACCTTGCCGTTCTTTTTCGGGTATAAGAAATTGACATTGGTTCCGGCAGGTTCAAATGCTTCATGAAACCGGATTTCCCGTCCCAAACTCACAACTTCGACTGCGTCAATGTTTTCCACCTCGATAATGACGTGGGGAACCCCGGTATTAATGCTGCTAACCGTGATAGGCGCATGTTTCAAATCGATGGTATAATCCAATTTGAGTTCTGACGGATCAGGCATTTTAATCTTTACCCGCCCATCGGTAACCCGTGCAGAAATAATACCCGCTTCGGTTTCAAAAGACATTTCATGACCCGTAATTCCGTTTAAGTATGCAAATCGGGCCACACATCTGGCTCCGTTGCCGCACATCTCGGCCGTATTTCCGTCAGAATTAAAAAAGCGCCATTTAAAATCAACTTTATCCGCCTCTTCCAAAAGAATAAACCCGTCCGCACCAACAGACATTTTTCGGCGACACACATTTACGATAAATTTTGACAGATCCTTTTCGACAACAGCCTTATTGCGGTTGTCGATAATGATAAAATCGTTGCCACTGCCGCTCATTTTAAAAAAAGGAATCTGTTCCATGCGTATACTTTCTGTTCAACTTAATCGGTTATGGAATTGTAACTACTCAGGTGGATAGGCTGAAGGCTGAAGACTATTAGGAAAAAGCGCATTTTAAAGCCATGTTTGATGCAAGAATCAGATATTTCCGCCAAAGTACGGTAATCGTGCTTTTCTGACCCCTTCAGCCTTCAGTCTAAACAGCTTCAGCCTGACTACGTGAGTAGTTACATGGAATTTAAATAAATGACGGGATCGACTCACCATCAATCAAGTCGGCATAACTCTGGCGCGTACGTATAACATCAAACTGGTCATCCTTTACCATAACTTCAGCGGCCTTGGGCCGGGAGCAATAGTTGGATGACATCGTAAATCCGTAAGCACCCGCACTCATCACTGCGAGGAGATCGCCTTTTTTAACACTGGCAATTTTCCTGTCCAGAGCCAAAAAGTCACTGCTTTCACAAATTGGCCCGACAACATCCGCCACAATCGAACCGTCATCATTTTTAATGACCGGTTCGATCCTGTGATACGACTCATACAGGGCCGGACGCATCAAGTCGTTCATTCCGGCATCAACAATCACAAACTCTTTTGTTTTTCCCGATTTCCTGTAAAGTACTTTGGTAACCAATATTCCGGCGTTTCCGACAATCACCCTACCGGGTTCGAGGATCATTTCAAGCGGCATGTCGCCAAGGGATTCGACAATGGATTTGGCATACTCATTCGGATGAGGGGGGGATTCATCCGCATAGGTAATACCTACCCCGCCTCCCATGTCAAGGTATTTAACTTCGATTCCGAATTTTTTTATTTCCTTGATAATGGCCAGTAAGCTTTCCAAGGCATCTTTAAAAGGCTGCGATTCCGTAATTTGAGACCCGATATGACAGTCAATTCCGATGACTTCGATGTTTTTAAGCTTACTCGCAATCTTGTACCCTTCTATCGCGGTTCTCGTTTCAACGCCGAATTTATTTTTTTTAAGCCCGGTTGAAATGTATGGATGTGTCTTGGGATCCACGTCCGGGTTGACGCGAAGGGCCACCGGCGCACGCTTTTTTAAAAGGCCCGCCCTTTCATCAATCAGTTCAAGTTCCTCTATGGATTCAATATTAAACATCAATATGCCGGCCTCAAGGGCATCGTCAATCTCGTCAATGCGCTTTCCAACACCGGAATATACCATTCTTTGGGCTGGAAACCCTGCTTTTAAGCCCCGGAAAAGCTCTCCCCCGGACACGATATCCAGTCCGCCGCCCAGGCTTGCAAAAAGCTTTAAAACAGCCTGGCTGGTGTTTGCTTTCGCAGAAAAGCAAACCAGCCGTTGGACACCTTCAAAGGCCGCGTCAAAAACCATAAAATGACGCTTTAAGGTTGCGTGGCTGTATAAATAAAACGGTGTCCCGACCTTTTCAGCAATCGTTCTGACAGGAACATCTTCACAGTATAATTCATTGTTGTGGTACGCAAAATGATGCATAATTCAACGTCTCGGAATTTCTACAAGTTATTGTGAGCGAAGCGGACTAAGTTCCCTACGGATAATCAAGAGAGGTATAATTGGAGTCTTCGCTTTTAGCGCCTTTTTTATTATAGGTTATCACCTTATAGGTATACCGATAACCGCTTTCCAGTGTTTCAACATAATTCATTTCGATATTACTTTTCCCCTTCATCGGAATATCGCCAACGCGTTCAAACAACATGGGGCAATCCGGGCAATAGGAATCGGACAAAGGAATTTTTGAACTATAGACGATAAACCCTGCCAAACCTGACCGAACCTTTGCACTTACCTCCGGAATCGACCAAGTCAGTTTATAGGTACGGCCTTCAGCCGTGCCTTTTAAATCCTTGACCGCTGACGGCGGTACCTTCGCAGGCGCTACGGGAGGAGCCTTGATCCCGCATCCCGAGATCATGAGAACCACCCCGGTCAGGATGAAAACCGGCAATATCAAAAATTCCCTCAATTCCTAAATCCCTCAATTCCTAAATCCCTCAATTCCTAAATCCCTAAATCCCTCAATTCCTAAATCCCTAAATTCTTCAATCCCTAAATCCCTAAATTCTTCAATCCCTAACCGGCCAGCGTTGCTTCCGCTTCCTGGATGGCTGCCATGACATTTTCGGTGGCGGTACCGCCCAAGGATTTCCTACGGCCTATCATCTGTTCTAAGGTTAAAATATCAAAGATGTCGGCCTCGATCAGGGATGAAAATGATTTTAACTCCTCGAGGGGCAATTCATGCAGCTCTTTATTTTTGGAAAGCGCATAGTTCACGGCCTTGCCCACACAGCGATGGGCTTCCCTGAAGGGCACGCCCTGGGACACCAAATAATCGGCCATGTCGGTTGCGTTTAAAAAACCGGAAGTTGCCGCCCGGCGCATGGTTTCTACGTTTATTTTCAGATTCGGAAGCATTTTTACGTAAATGGCAACACATTCTTTCAGGGTGTCCACGGTATCAAACAAAGGCTCCTTGTCCTCCTGC
>JAFDFH010000262.1 GCA_019309945.1 Deltaproteobacteria bacterium | reverse complement strand
ATTCAAGCCGAAAACCGGAAAGATCTCGTCCGGGCTGAAGAGATGAAGCTGTCGAATGCCATGATCGATCGGCTTACGGTAATGGATGCGACGAGTAAATCCATGGCAGAGGGGGTCAGGGAGATTGCCCAACTCGATGATCCTGTTGGCTCCATGACCAACTCCAGGCTAAGGCCCAATGGTCTGCAAGTATCACGGATGCGTATACCGCTAGGGGTGGTTGGCATTATTTACGAGTCAAGACCCAATGTCACAATCGACGCGGCCTGTCTGTGTCTGAAAGCAGGCAATGCTGTAATACTCCGCGGGGGATCAGAAGCACTCCATTCCAACCAGGCCCTTGCAGACATTATCCAGGGCGGGCTTCGAGCAAGCGGTCTTCCTGAAGAGTCGGTGCAGCTGATACCCATTCGGGATAGAGCAGCGGTAAATGTTCTTCTGCGCCAGGAAGAATTCATTGACCTCATTATTCCTCGTGGTGGAGAGGGATTAATTCGTTTTGTGGTGGAAAATTCAAAGATACCTGTTTTAAAACATTATAAAGGGGTGTGCCATGTGTATGTGGACCAAGGGGCCGATTTGCAGATGGCCGAAGAGATCTGCTTCAATGCGAAGGTTCAGCGACCCGGAGTCTGTAATGCCATGGAAACGATGCTTGTCCATCAAGCGCTGGTAAAAGATTTTTTACCTTCGATGGCGGATCGCTTTATTAAGGCCGGTGTAGAAATCAGGGGCTGCCCGGAGACATGTCGCGTTCTTCCGGACGCAAAACCGGCGGAGATTGATGACTGGCCGGCAGAGTACCTTGACCTTATCCTTGCTGTCAAAGTGGTCGAAGATATGGGGCCGGCCATTAGGCACATTGTTCAATATAGCTCCAACCATACGGAAGCCATTGTAACCTCTGATTATACAAGAGCCCGACAATTCGTGCGTGAGGTCGATTCATCCGTTGTCCTTGTCAATGCATCGACCCGCTTTAACGACGGTGGACAGTTGGGCCTGGGCGCTGAAATCGGGATTAGTACCTCCAAACTTCATGCCTTTGGGCCCATGGGTATTGAGGAACTTACCACAACCAAATTTGTAGTTTTTGGGGATGGACAAATAAGAACGTAAGTGTGGAAAAAAATTCAGGTATCGAAAAATTTGGTTTTGAATAGCTATGTAATTTCGTGATTGATTTGTAACTTTTCAATATGTTCCGGTAGGCCCGCTGCGCCATCCGGTAATTTTTTTCAATACGGCCAAAACTTGCCGTTAAGGGCGCCTAACAGTGACCCGCGCACGTGATCTAAAATGAGTGTGTCGCTTAGCACAAGCAGGCTACAATCAACAATTCATGCTGTTCGGGTCTATGTAAGCCGCCCTAAACGGCTTCAAACAGTTGCCCGTATTGAAAAAAATTACCGGATGACTCCGCTGGTGTGTTTAACCATAAGTTTTTGAGAAGTTACATTGATTAGGCATAACAGGCTGTCATATATGCGAATAGGACTCTTCGGCGGTACGTTTAATCCGATTCATCATGGACATCTGCGGACAACTCGGGAAGTCAAAGAACATTTTAAGCTGGACAAGATTTATCTGATTCCGTCCGCCCTTCCGCCCCACAAAGAGGCCAGCGGTGTCGCCAATGCAAATGATCGCCTCGAGATGACTCGTCTCGCTGTTTCCAGTGATCCGGATTTTTATGTTTCCGATGTCGAACTGAAACGATCGGGGCCTTCATTTACCATCGATACCGTTTACCATTTTAAATCACAATTGCCGGAAGATACCGAACTCCATCTTATCATGGGGCTCGATGCCTTTCTTGAAATTGACACGTGGAAATCTTATTCAAATCTTTTTTTGCTGATTCCATTTATTATCCTGTCCCGACCGGGTGCAGGATATGATGACAGTCATTTGAAATGGAAAGCCCTTGAAGATTACCTTAATTTTAGAATATCGGATGGATATACATTTTCTTCTTCGAAATCTTGTTATGTTCATGGGAGCAAACCACCTGTTTTTCGAATTGACGTGAGTCCCCAGGACATTTCATCAACAAAAATTCGCAGACGGGTCCAAAAAGGGCTACCGATTCAATCACTGGTTCCCGAAAAGGTGGAAGCGTTTATAAAAATCAAAGGGCTTTATTTATGACCGATGATCTTGATCCATCTCTTGACCTTTATGTAAAGGCTGTACTGGGGAAAAAAGCGTCGCGCGTCGTGGCACTTGATGTTCGTGAGTTAAGTTCCGTTGCAGATGTATTTCTCATTTGCAGTGGGCGATCGAACCGTCAGGTTGCAGCGATTGCTGAATTTGTTAAAGTCGATCTTAAAAAGCACGGGATAAAACCGATGAGCGTGGAGGGCATGAAAGAAGGGCATTGGGTTTTACTCGATTATGGCCATGTAATTATTCATATCTTTTACGAACCGGTCCGCAATATCTATGACCTTGAAGGACTCTGGATCGATGCCAAGCGAATAAAGACCAAAAGCATGACCCTTGAAACGGAAAAGTCTCATCAAACTTGACCCATTCAATGAAACAAAGGTGTTCCATGAATCAAAGACCTCCTTGTATATTGATTATCCTGGATGGATGGGGAATCAGTCCCATCCGTGAAGGAAATGCAATTCTCCAGGCAAGAACGCCCTTCCTGGACAAGTTAACGGATGAATATCCCCGTACCCACCTTCGCTGTTGCGGTGACGCTGTCGGACTCCCCGAGGGCATCATGGGCAATTCCGAAGTGGGTCATTTAAATATCGGAGCCGGCCGAATTGTTTATCAGGATTTGTTAAAGATTGACATGGCTATAAAGGATGGACAATTTTTTAAAAATGATGTTTTGAATTCCGTGATGTCTAAGGTAAAGGCAAACGATTCAACCCTTCACTTGATGGGACTGGTTTCTGACGGCGGTGTTCACAGCCAGTTTACCCATATATTGGCTCTGATGAACATGGCCAGGGAAAAAGGTCTGAAGGGTGTCAACATCCATGCGATCCTCGATGGCCGTGACACACCGCCGGATAGTGGCGTCAAATACCTGGTGCGTTTGCAGGAATATATTTCCACATACAAGTTCGGAACCATTGCCACGGTATGTGGACGATATTATGCAATGGATCGTGACAACCGGTGGGACCGGGTCAAAAAAGCGTATCGGCTTTATACCTGCGGTGAAGGGAACCGGGCAAAGGATCCGGTAGAAGCTGTCAAAAAGGCCTACCTGAGGGATGAAATGGATGAATTTGTTCTTCCGATCGCAATAACAAATGGGGATTCAAACCCTTCCGGAACCGTCCAGGACAATGACGGAATCATCTTTTTCAATTTCCGTGCGGACCGTGCCCGGGAACTCACTTGGGCTTTTACGGATCCAACATTTGAATTTTTTAAAAGGGATCCCCATCCAGTGGTGTGTGAATTTGTCTGCATGACCGTGTATGATGAAAAACTCCCCCTTCCAGTGGCCTTTCCGTCGGTACACATGGAGGGAATTTTGGGCGAAGTCATTAGTGCAAAGGGATTACGACAACTGCGAATCGCTGAAACAGAAAAATATGCCCATGTGACTTACTTTTTTAACGGCGGCGAAGAGCAACCCTTTGCCCTTGAAGACCGCTGCCTCATTCCGTCGCCAAAAGATGTTCAAACCTATGACTTGAAACCTGAGATGAGTGCCTTTGAGGTCACCGAAGAAGTTATTTCCCGAATCCAGTCAAATAAATATGACCTGATTGTACTCAATTTCGCCAACATGGATATGGTTGGTCATACCGGCGTTCTTGACGCCGCCATCAAAGCCTGTGAGGCCGTTGACCGATGTGTTGAAAAGGTCATCACCGCGATCAAGCTTCATAATGGGGTTGCACTGATTACCGCTGATCACGGCAATGCGGAAAAGATGATCGAAAATAATGGAAAGATCCATACGGCGCATTCGACAAATCCCGTACCTTTTATTCTTGTTGACGACGCGCGCAAAACGGCAAAATTAAGCGCCGGTATTTTAGGTGATATCGCACCAACGATTCTTCATATCATGGGCATTGATAAACCGGCACAGATGACCGGAACATCTCTGTTCAAAGATTAATTTCGAGTAACTTCTCAATATGTTTTGGTAGGCTCGCTACGCCATCCGGTCATTTTTTTCAATACGGCCAAAACTTGCCGTTAAGGGCGCCTAACAGTGACCCGCGCACGGGATGTAAAATGAGTGTGCCGCCTATCACAAACAGGTGACAATCAACAATTTATGCTGTTCGGGTCACTGTAAGCCGCCCTAAACGGCTTCAAACAGTTGCCCGCTTTGAAAAAAATGACCGGATGACTCCGCTGGTAGGTTTAACCGTTTAACCATAAGTTTTTGAGAA
>JAFDFH010000261.1 GCA_019309945.1 Deltaproteobacteria bacterium | reverse complement strand
CTATTTATGAGCAAAACCCCATGAAAATGACAGGCCAAATTCTTCCGCGCCACCTATTCGAACCGCTACCAGAAAAGCAGAAGCACACCATTCTTTCACACCCGCCTTGGTTACCAAGTCACTGTAAAATTTTACGTCAACCCGCTTTCTTTCGATATCATTGCCCCGCTCACCATAACCATAGCAAAGGTCGTGAGGCAAACAGCACTTATAGGTGATGTCCTCCCAATCACAGCCTGTGAAGAACCCCATGACTTCATCCGCTAAACCTGAACATCCGTCGAACTTCCAATCCTCATACCTTTCCGGTTCCGATTCAATGCGTTCAACCAAATAATCCAGGCCGAAATAACGGCACAATTCTAATGCTTCTTTTGTCGTTATAATATCGCCGATTGCGGGTAAGTTCATATTTCCTCCTAAGATGTATTTGCAATTAAGCTATACGAAATTTCTCAAAAACTTATGGTTAAACCTACCAGCGGAGTCATCCGGTATTTTTTTTCAAAGCGGGCAACTGTTTGAAGCCGTTTAGGGCGGCTTACAGTGCCCCGAACAGTATAAATTGTTGATTCTAGCCTGTTTGTGCCAAGCGACACACTCATTATAGATCCCGTGCGCGGGGCACTGTTAGGCGCCCTTAACGGCAAGTTTTGGCCGTATTGAAAAAAATTACCGGATGGCGCAGCGTGCTTGTCTGTGATTACAAACAAAATTCCATGATCCGATTAGCCGAATATTCCAACCCAATTCTGCGTTCACGAACTCATACTTTATCCTCAAGCGTATATTGCACTTCCCGACAATGGTCTAAGATCGGCCCAAAAACTTTTTTTGCGATTCTTTGAAAGGAATCATCAAGGGGATCGGTTCTCTTGAAACAAAGGTGATAATAGGGATCCTCCAATTCGCCCCGGTTAAAATCGGTTCCGGTCCATTTTAGCTGAGCAAAACTCAATGCCTTTTCCGGCGATTTAAATTTTTCCAACAACTGTTGAGCGAATTCATAGGAGGATTCCGGGAAAAAGTGCAAAGCTTCTGATAATCCTTTCCAGTAGAGCACGAGAAGACTTTTGAGGGTATCTTCGTAATCTTCGACAGGACGAAACGCCCATGCGGCATCCTTACAAATGAGGATGCTGTCCCGGGGATATTTTTCACCGGTGGAAGAACCCCGAACGAGGTGACAAATCCATAATTGCAGAAGATCTTTGGGTTTCGTGTTCCCAAATCGGAAATGAACAAGGCCAGACGTATAAATATCCGGTATTCTGCCGGAAATTTTAAACCCATCGATTTCAAGCTCAATATCGAGGGCCGCCGGCGCCTTACTTTTGGTATAGGTTTCAACCCGATGGGCGAACATATCGGTATCGATACTTATTTTTTTGTAGAAAACCTCCCCGACATTACCATGCGGAAGCTGCCCCATAGCCTTTTGAACGGGTAGTAAATCTTTTAGATCCGACCCTCTAAGCCTGTTTTTCAAAAGGTCCTGACCGATTAGATATTGTTCCAGAGGATCCAATTCAAAATTTTCTCTTTCGGATAGAACGGATGCGCCCTCTTCCAGGTATATTCCCAAGCGTCTTTGGAGTAGAAATTTTGTCGGATGGGTTATGAATCGACACAGTCTGTCAACATCCAGATTTTTCCATTGATCGCATTCTTTCGGGGACATCGGCAGCACTCTTGAGATAAACCTGGAAGGTTCTTTGCGGTCATACCTGCGAGTGGCCGCAAGGAAATCTTCTTGGGAATAACTGAAAAGTTTGTTATCCTTTTTAAAATACGCAGGGGCAAACGACTGAAGCCTGTGGTGGGTGACCACGTATTCGCCTGCCGGACCGAAACTTTCATTGATGCAATCGATCAGCTCACTCACGAGAACGGACGGCGGAATCAGGGTGTTATCCTGGATGCTCTGGCCCACATAGCTGATATAGAGCTTTTCCCGTGCGGACAGAATGGTTTCAAGAAAAAGATATTTGTCGTCATTTCTTCTCGATCGGTCTCCAGGCTTGGGATGTCTGGCAAGGAGATCAAACCCCGGGGGTCTCAATTCCCTGGGAAAGGCATCATTATTCATTCCAACAAGACCGATGACCTTAAACGGAATGCTCCGCATGGGAAGCATTGCGCAAAAGGTCACGCCTCTTGATATAAACCCGGAGCCTAAATAGGTTTGATCCAATTGACGGGTAAGATAGGACTGGATGACTTCAAATTCAATTTTTTCATCCAAACCAGACAATTCGCCCCGGCGGGACATATCATCCAGCGTGCGTCGCAACACCTGTAATTCCCGATCTGTATCCTCATCCGGAAGAAAAAAATCTTTGAGGATTCGATTCAGGAATGTAGTCCAACGACTTAACGTTTTGGATTGATCCATTGTCTGGGTACAGGCAACCACATTGTCCAGGAACTCCAGGAATTTCCCGAGAATAGGGGTAGCAGTTCCCTCAATATGGTCGTAAGGAAGGATGCCGGAAAACATCTCTTTATTCATCCCAGGCATGGCATACCCCAGGAGGAGCCTATGGATCCCGGCTTTCCACGTATTTTCTGGGAATCCGGGCAAATCGAAGGCCATACGATTTTCAGAATCAAGTCCCCATCGTATCCGTATATCCCTGATCCAGTGTTCCACAATCTCAATGTCCGATTGGGAAAGATTAAATTTTTCTTTTACGCCGGGAAATTCCAGCAACGCCATAACCTGGGTAATACCGAGTCGAGTGTCTTTTAAATCGAGGATGGACAAAAATCCGTCGATAATCCGGCTCTCCTTCCTGGCGCTCTGATCCGCAAGGCTGAAAGGAATCCGCAGCGCGTCATCGGTCTGGGCATCAAACACGGCCCGGATAAACGGTGCATAAAATTCAATATCCGGCGTCATAACAATGATATCCTTTGGCAGCAGATTAGAATTTTCTTCGAACATTGACAAAAGATTGTTGTGGAGCACCTCGATTTCCCGCATCGGGCTGTGGCAGGAATGTATCTGTATCGAGGTGTCAGGTTGACAATTAGCGCTTCCTTCTTTTCGTGTAGCTCCGTTATTGTCAAATGGGGAAACCGGCCCTCTGTCTTTCAGGTTTAAAATATCCGACTGGATACATGCAAGCATATTGTTTTGGGCCGGCGCTTTGAACATCTCATCGGTTTCACAATCAAAACTGCTGATCAGCTCAAAAAAATCTCTCCCCTGGATTCCCATAGAAGCAAGTAAACGGTTTCCTTTTTCCAGATGCAACTCGATCGAATCGGGATCGGGGCGGGAATATTTCGCGCTGATCCGCCTTATCTCAAGATCGGAGACAATATCGGCCCAATACTCCTTGCACGGGTTCATCAGAAAAAGGCCGACCTGGATCAGGTTTGAAACTTCTGCAAACGCCTGTAAATAAAAAGGTGGCAAATAGGATATACCGAATATGGATACCCGTTGAAGGAGCGGCTCTGTTCCGGAAAAATATTCATGTGCTCGGGAAGCTTCTGCATGATGCCCTGAAATTTTAATCAACCGGTTTTTAATCTCTTCAAAAAGAAGCTTTCGTAGCCAGGCACGGTGCAATTTTTCTTTTCCGCGTACCATCCTCCGCCAAAGTTGGGCCTGCCAGTGGTCTTCGCGACCGGATTCCCACCTAAAAATCATTTCCGGTCGCAAAACAAGATATTGGTCAAATGCATTTGCTATTTTTTCGGACAGTTGAAATAATTTAAGATTTTTTTGGTCGCCTGCAAGATATGTTTTCAGGTTTTCAAACCCCGGTCTGTCAATACAGGAAGGTAGTATCTTCATAATTTTAAAAGTCATGACACCGGGTTCAAACAGGGATTCCTCAGACATTTGCGGGATCAGTTTCCGGGAAATTAACTTCAGGAAGGCGTTTGGGAACGGAAAATCGACGTTTGCGCAGATACCCTGGCGTCGCGCAAGTTCCATGGATATCCACCGCTCCATCCCCCTGCTCTGGACAACGATTATTTCCGTGTCCAGCGGAGATGCCAAAGGTTTTTTGATGAAATCGGCCAACCGATCGGCCAAGATTTCCAAATGGTTACTGGTAAAAATATTAAGCCCGTTCATAGGAAGCGCACCGCTAATATAATGTATCGTAATTGTAACTTCTCAATATTTACCGGTAGGCCCGCTGCGCCATCCGGTAATTTTTTTCAATACGGCCAAAACTTGCCGTTAAGGGCACCTAACAGTGCCCCGCGCACGGGATCTAAAATTAGTGAGTCGCTTAGCACAAACAGGCTACAATTAACAATCGTAACCGTTCACAGGTTCAGGGTTCAACGTTCAGGGTTAAGGACAAAGAAGGCATTGAAGACCCGAAGACTTCGTTAAAAATGTTCATTTTCCCAAGTAATTGCCAA
>JAFDFH010000260.1 GCA_019309945.1 Deltaproteobacteria bacterium | reverse complement strand
CCTCTGACCTCTGACCTCTGACCCCTGACCTCTGACCTCTGAACCCAGTGTCCTATGTCATGTAAGCTGTACGATATCAAAAACATTATCCATAAGATCGACAATCAGGAGCTGGTTTCTTAAAACGGATCCTTTTTTGAGCAGAATTTTAATAACTTCAGAGCACTCGACAGATGCAAGCAGCGTAACTGCATAGGGTAGACAGCCAAGGGACGCTTCGGCTCCTTTGGATTCAACCGAATCCGGTTCGCCATAAATTAGACTGAATCCCCGATCGTCAGGGAAAATGGTGGTGACATGTCCCAAAACACCCGCAACGGCGGCGGATACCAGGGGACATTGAATTTTTTTTGATGCGCCTTCAAGTACAAAGCGGGTTTTCACGTTATCCAGACAGTCCACGATAACATTCGACTTTTCCAGTAGCCCTATCGCATTTTCCCCATCCAGATATTCGTGATGTTTGTTGACGACAATCGATGAGTTGATTTCATGTATTCGATCTATTGCCGCTTGCGCCTTCGATTTTAACAGCAGCTTCGGCGTGCTTAGTAGTTGCCGGTTCAAATTGTTTTCTTCGAATCTGTCACCATCGATCAGGTTAAGGATGCCGATCCCGGCACGTGCCAGAATTTCAGTAACTGTGCCTCCCAGCCCCCCAAGGCCGACAACGCTTACCCGTGATCCTAAAAGGGTTGCCTGTTCTTCGGTAGAAAATTTTTTCATATTACGAACGTAACGTTCGGGAATGATCTTTTCTTCAAGTGCTGAGATTTCGATTTCGCGACCACTGATCTTGAAAGTTTTGGAGAGCTTTCCGATATCTTTTAGGGCGATGGAGGTGTAAGCGGTTCCGTCCGGAAATTTTTTAACTGATGAGGCGCTCTGTAGTCCAGCAATAATTTTATCGTCCATAATGCCGACTTTAAAGGATATGCTAATCAAAAGTCAAGGGGAGCAATAGAATTGAGCTTTTTCATGACCGGTAAGATTCTGCGCTTCATCCAAGACTGCGCTTGGAAGAAGTGGCCTCCTGGGGCAACTGTAACGGTAAAAACCCGGGTTACAAATGCCTAAAATGCCTAAAGTGCGCTAAAGTGCCTAAAATTAAGGATGTTAATCATTATATAAAAAGAAGCTAAAATTCCAATTTTGAGTTAGCGAGCATCTGGTATCCAGTATCGGGTATCGGGCGTAAATGGAAAAAACGTAGATTTCAAACATCGACAACAAATTGTTGATATCGCGCCGCTAAGCGTCTATTGTATATCTATCTCTCTAATTTCAAAGAAAAATGAATCGAAATATATTTTATCCCAAAATGTCATGCGATTATTAACAAATCGGGAATGCTCCCCGAAGCTCTCGAAGAGGAACAGGATATGAAGCAGGTTACACTGGGGAAAACAGGACTTCGTATTACACGTCTTGGCTTTGGAGGAATACCTATCCAGAGGGTAGATGAGCGTCAGGCGGTTGAGGCCGTCGGACATGCCGTGGCAAGCGGTGTGGATTTTATTGACACCTCAAGAGCCTATACGACAAGTGAGCATCGAATCGGCTTGGCCCTGAAGCAGACGGATAAAAGGGTTGTTTTGGCATCCAAGTCTGTAAGCCGAACAGCAACAGGCATTCGGAAAGATTTAGAGACTAGCCTGCGGGAACTTCAAAAAGACTATTTAGATCTTTACCAGTGTCATTTTGTTAAAAACGATACGGAGTATGAGCAAATCATTTCCTCCAGGGGAGTTCTTGAGGAGCTTATCAAGGCCAAAGAAGAGGGGCTGATCGGTCATATCGGAATCACTACCCACAGCCTTGACCTTCTTGACCGTGTCCTGGATGATGGACTTTTTGAGACGATCATGGTCTGTTTTAGTTTTCTTGAGCCTGCTGCACGGGAAAAAATTATTCCGAAGGCGATTGAAAAAGATGTTGGAATTATCGCCATGAAGCCTTTTTCAGGTGGAATCATCGACAACCCCGGGTTGGCGCTAAAATATGTACTATCTCAAAAGGGTATTGCGATCATTCCTGGGGTAGAGCACCCAGACATCTTTGATGATAACTGGGAGATCTTTCAAGGAAGTTACGAATTAGACGATAAGGAAAAAAGAGAAATTGAGGAAATCCGTAAGCGCTATGAAAAGACCTTTTGCCGGCGCTGCGATTATTGTCAACCCTGTAGCGAGGACATTCCTATCCAGATGATTCTTGGTATACGGTCCGCGCTTAAAAGGTTTGGCAAGGCGTTTCTGGAGAAGGATTGGATTAAAGATGCTATTGAGAAATCCCGGCACTGTACCGAATGTGGTGAATGTCTGGCTCGCTGCCCCTATGAACTTCCTATCCCTGACCTTATCAAGGAAAACATTCGATGGCTGGACGAAGGTGGTAAATCCACCTGAATGCGTGCACCATACGCGATCTGCTCCTTGACCGGCAAAGTGACCTCCTGGACGGTCCTTTTATCAACCGCATGATTATCCCCTGGCTACCGGAAAGCCGTTGACCAGGCCAAGGGCGACGGAAAAAGTTAAAAAAGGGTTGACTACCAATCTGTTTTATCTTACGATGAAGTAAGAAATAATAATAAAGTAAGGAGAAAATAGTTTAGATGACATTAGCGAAACTCACAAGCAAGGGGCAGATAACGATTCCGAAAGCAGTTAGGGATTCCCTGCGGTTACATGCAGGCGACAAGGTTGAATTTGTCATCACTGAAAATAGAGAAGCGCTTCTCCGGCCGATCACCAAGAAGGTCGATGATGTATTCGGCAAGTTATACAAGCCGGGAAGGAAGTCCATTTCTATTGAGAAGATGAATGCTGGAATAAGGAAAAAGATGCAGGCCAGTTTCAAATGAAGGCCCTGGATACTAACGTGCTGGTTCGCTTCCTCGTAAGGGATGACAAGCGACAAGCCGAAACAGTTTACAAGATATTCAAACAGGCGGAGTCAGACAAGGAAGTATTGTTTGTGCCTCTGCTTGTTGTCCTTGAGACCGTCTGGGTGTTGGAATCTGTCTATAATATTCCGCGTCAAGAGGTACTTGATTCCATTAATGAGCTTATTTTAATGCCTATTCTGGAGTTTGAGGAACAATCAGCGATTCTGAGCTTTATCGCTTCTTCACGAGAAACCAAAATAGACCTTTCAGATCTTTTGATCGCGCACTCTGCGAGATTTTTGGGCTGTCAATGTGTGCTTACATTTGATAAACAGGCATCAAGCTTCGAGCTTTTTGAGCTACTCAGATAGCTGACGTGTAGCTGCGGTTCTAGATGCCAAGAACTTTGTAACTTCTCAATATGTTCCGGTAGGCCCGCTGCGCCATCCGGTAATTTTTTTCAAAACGGGCAAAACTTGCAGTTAAGGGCGCCTAACAGTAACCCCCGCACGGGATGTAAAATGAGTTTGTTGCTTAGCACAAACAGACTGCAATCAACAATTTATGCTGTTGGGGTCACTGTAAGCCGCCCTAAACGGCTTCAAACAGTTGCCCGCTTTGAAAAAAATGACCGGATGACTCCGCTGGTATGTTAACCATAAGTTTTTGAGAAGTTACAGAACTTCCTGCGCCTATCTCTGAACCACCGTGGAACGAATGCCCCTGGCGCTTAATTCGGATGCAAATTTTTCAGTGTTCCTCCGCAATGTATGACCGCCTAAAAACAGGAGGCGCGTTCCGTTGTCCTGCCTGATGACATATGGCGAGTAACCGCGATCCGCAAGCACCCGGCGTTTTTTTCCCAATTGACTTTCGGATGAATAGGCGCCGATAAAATTTGCATATCGGCAGGGGTAAGACCTGGCCCCCCGGAGCTGTTTTTGCTTGATCACTTTTTTTGCTGCTTCAGCGGTTTTAAAGTATCCGAAGAAAACCCGGTACCAGATTCCCTTTTTCCCCAAATCGACTTTCAGCCAGAATGCCGATAGACCCGCTTGGCGGTACTGTTGAATATCGATCTCGGCGGCCTCTCTTGATTTGTAGGATGCGGCGTGTATCGAATACGGATATGCTCCGGCCGGCGGCAGGATAGGGGGGCGGGCGGCAACCGGCGTTTTAGTCTCAACCTTGGGCACCTCGACCTCGGCCGTGGGCCGGACCATTGCGGTTGTTATATTCGCAACCGGTCCGGGAGCATCCCTGGAAATTGTAGCCGCTTCCGGGACCGAGTTCTCTGGTGGAGCGATCGATTGTTTGATTTTAAGATCGGGTTTCGGTTTCAGCGCTTTTTTTACCGCCGGAAGGGGTTGCTTTAGCTTAAATGTCGTCACCGGCTGCGCTATTTTAGGGGGTGTCGGTTTGATCGGAAGAACCAGCCGGTGCCAGAAAACGATTCCGGTAACGATCAGAACGCCACCGATCAACCAAACGGCTCGACGGGTTTTTCC
>JAFDFH010000259.1 GCA_019309945.1 Deltaproteobacteria bacterium | reverse complement strand
TTTAAGGTCATTAGTGAAGCGCCGGTGACAAATGTCAGTTGCGTAAAGTCAACAAGTTCACTACGGGAAAGCGTTTTAGTAGTTGAGCCACATAATATGTCAATTTTGTTATCGTCCAGGGCTTTAAATCGCCCATCAGCTGTTACGGGAACATATTCAACCTTTACGTCCACACCAATTTTGTTTTCAACTTCAGTTACGATACATTTACAGAGATCAATAGAATAACCTGTCGGGTTGTTGTCTTTGTCCAAAAATGACATGGGTGGTTCAGACACACGATAGCCGATTCTGATTTGACCGGATTTTTTAATCTGTTGAAGGGTTCCTGTGAGCTCTTGAGCTGCTAGCGGGTTTGCGAAAAAAACGATCAATAAAAGGATTGCCAGTTTACCTCTCATAATTATTTACCTCCTCTTTTCAATGTAATGTTAATCTGTTTTTGAGCTCGGAATAAGAGAAAAATTAAAGTTGTGAGCCGTAGCAGGAAGGATTCCAATATATAGTAGGGCCGGATATCAAGCAGCAACCATACTGCGGCACCCGACGACTTGGATTTAAATACTGGATAACGGTCGTATTGTCAATCTCTAAACCAGCTGAAATGTTGGGGTTTTGGGCATAGGAAACCTGACTGCCCGAGTGTGGTTTTTAAATGTGAAAATATGCCTTTGCAGGGTACTCCGGATCCCTGATGTAATCGTCCGTGCTGGGACCTGCGGTAAACTCAAAACTTGTGCCTATTCTTTACCCGCAGTCAGACCCCTCGCAATAACGTAGGCGGCGTGTTGATCACCATCCCAAAAAAAGGAAGCGCGAAACAAAGATTTTATATCTTGCTTTTCCATATTTGCGTGTACCTATATATATCCGTGTCTAAAACTAAAAATGTTTTAAATCGTCCTTTTGCAAACATTCCTGTAGCAACAGTCTGGACACCCGTTGCTTGTAAGGTGTTGGTTGCGGGTATTTACAATTTTGCATGACATCGAGCATGCCCATAATGGTTTTAGAATGCACCATTACAACTGACGATCTTCGATGTATTCATTGCCATACAAGACATCTATTTAACAACCTTTATCTTGTAGGCCCCGGTACCACCTTCACTATCGTAATGTTGGACTCGCAGATAATATATACCTGAGGTAAGGTCTACCACTATTTTTGGATTCATTCCTGCTCCGCTGTCGTCATCCTGCGTTAAAAGTTTCGTTTCACTATCAGGACCATAAAGGGTCATGACGAGGTCTGTCCGGCCTTCAGTCTCAATGGTGTATTGACCTGCTGCGACAGCAGTGAATTTATAATTATGTTTCTCACCAGGAGCTGTAATTTTTGCCTCAACGGGGGTTGTCTCAATAACGGGGATTTCGAACGGACCTTCTGCTGAAGGGATGCTTGGTACAGCAAAGGCTTTCCGGCTCAGAAAGTCCTCCGACACGGGTCCATATTCGCTATATTGCGGCTTCTGGCTCGATCGAATCAATTCACATATCTTCTGATGCAGCTCCTTGAAGGTCCCATTGAATGCTCCATTTTGCCACGCTCCGCAAAGTGCCATGGTAAAGGCGCCGCCTCCCTGGTATCCCGCCGATGTGAAGCCATCGCGGCATCCACCTAAATGTATCAGCTGTGCTTCAATATGGATTTCATCTCTGGACCGTGTCGCTAAGGGCCGAAAAATGGAATCTTCATTAACGTTAATCGTCCTTGCCCCTCTGTAATTTGAGCCGGAATTACAGCTGTCACTGATCATGACGATCCGAACGCCTGGTCTGAATTTAGTCAAGGCTTGATGGATCTTGTCATCAATTACTTCTCTATCATAGGCGACAAGCGTTTCATCTTTTCCATCCAATTCGTCGTTATTTAAATCCGGTTGTTGCCCGCCATGACCGGAATAGTAGAAAACAAAAATATCGTAAGGAGTCATGAGATCAGCAGCTCGATAAAGTGAAGAAAGAATCCGGTCACGAGTCGCCTCAGCCGTTTTCAATGTTTTTATTTGATAATCCAAAGGCTTCAGAATTCTCTCCATATTATCCACATCAAGTTCACATCCCCAACACCCACCCGTACCATCCCAACCATTATAGGAGTTAGGGTCCACGCTTTTCAATCCAACCAATAATGCGTGTGCTTTTGTCATAACAATGCTCCTTTCTATTAAAATTCATAATTAATGCCTGAACGAAAAATGCTATTTTCCACAATTTCGGCGTAAGACACCGGTTACCGTATCACCCTCTCAGACTTTATGTAAACAGATTTTGGGAGTGGCCGTTTCTTGTTTTATGATTAAACAAAAAAATGCTTGACAGAGGAAGGTTTTTGGTTTTATAATCGCTTATCTACGATAAACGATTAAAGACAGGGGATGTGGATTGAGGAGCGCTGATGATAAAAGAAAACCTTACATGCGAAGGTAATCCAGTGCACCTTAAGGAGATCAGGGGAATGCCCATTGAGGCGTGCAAAAAGCGATTGGCCGAACTTTCCAAAGGACTTGCCCATCCTGTGCGCGTGGAGATTGTTCGTATGCTCGAAAATAAACCCCGTGAAGAAAGATGTGTTTGCGGAGATATTGTCAATGCCCTTCCTCTGGCCCAGTCAAGCGTTTCGCAGCATCTGAAGGTCCTGAAGGAAACCGGCTGGGTGCAGGGAAACATTGATGGCCCCTGCGTTTGTTACTGCACGGTCGAGGGCATTCTGGAATGTTATCTTACCCTATTGAAACGATCCCTATGTAATGGGGGATAGAAGCACTGGAGATTTGTTGCATGCATCAAGAAAAAGATTGTTTTGCGGTTCCGGAAACGGATGGTTTGGCAACCGGCCAGTCTCTCATCGGATCGGAGACGGACGCAACGATGACAACCTGTTCATGAGATAAGGGCGAAAAGGCTCAGTTGAGCCTGCCAAGCCTGAAACAGACATTTGTAGAAGGTTCTATACAGACCCGGACTGGATCGGTTCCACGGGTTTGGTCTACCTTAACCCGGGTCGATCGCTGGGGAAGCATTAAGGCGCGGTGGGGAGTGGGCCGCATGCGCTATCTCATAGAACCCGGGCTGTATGCCCTTGGGAGTCCGGACGCGCAGGCCCCGGTTTTGGTCACCGCCAATTATAAGATGAGTTTTGATCGGCTGCGCGAGGCCTTACCAGGCCGCCACGCATGGATTCTGGTGCTGGACACCAACGGTATTAATGTCTGGTGTGCAGCAGGGAAGGGAACATTTGGCACGGAGGAACTCATCCGCCGTATTGATTCCAGCGGATTGGCGCATATTACGGACCACCGCCAATTGATTCTGCCGCAGTTGTCAGGACCGGGGATTGCGGCTTACCAGGTCAAGCAACGCTCCGGTTACAAGGTTATCTATGGCCCCATCGAGGCAACAGATCTGCCCGCTTTTTTAGATGCAGGGCTCAAGGCGACCCCTCAGATGCGGCACAAGACCTTTAGCATGCGGGAAAGGGCGGTTCTTATCCCTGTGGAACTGGTCAGCACCCTCAAATGGATGCTTATCATACTGCTTGCCTTTTTCGTTCTAGCCGGCTTAGGGGGGCAGGCAGGATTCTGGCAGGGTGCATTAAACTATGGCCTTTTTGCCATCCTTGCCACCCTGGGTGCTGTGGTAGCAGGTGCGGTTTTGACGCCCCTTTTATTACCCTGGCTCCCGGGTCGCGCCTTTTCGGTGAAAGGGCTTTCCATGGGCTTGATAACGGTCCTTGTACTGACAGTTTGCCGGGGAGGAAATCTCAGTGATTGGGCGGGCCGGGCTGAAATTTTGGCGTGGTTTTTCTTAATTCCTGCTACGGCAGCTTTTCTTGCCATGAATTTTACAGGCGCTTCCTCGTACACTTCGCTTTCAGGTGTCAAAAAAGAAATGAAATGGGCCGTGCCCTTAGAGATCGCGGCAGGTGCAACGGGTTTACTCCTCTGGCTGGGGTCGCAGTTTGTCATTTAAGGAATTCATAACATGGGCGAATTGATTTATCTAAAAAATGTGGTCACCTTAACCCTGGAACAAGAGCAATGCGTTGGGTGCGGTATGTGCCTGGTCGTGTGTCCCCATGCGGTCTTCAGTATGAATAACGGGCAGGCTAGGATTGAAAACCGGGATCTTTGTATGGAGTGCGGGGCTTGTGCACGGAACTGCCCGACTGATGCCGTAACCGTACAGGCAGGTGTGGGCTGCGCCGCGGCCGTCATAAACGCGGCTTTAGGCCGGGATGCGTCTTCATGCTGCTGCGTGATAGAACCGGATGAGAGTGCCGGAAGCGGAGTTAAAGACTCAAACGGGTCTGCTAGAACAGGCTGCTGTTAAGGGTAAGGTATTATGTCAAATACTACGTTTGGCTACGGTGAAAATCAATGCGAGACCTTTGTAAAACGCCCCTTTTTTCCCAATTTCTGTGTCAGGCT
>JAFDFH010000258.1 GCA_019309945.1 Deltaproteobacteria bacterium | reverse complement strand
CCTGCATATCTCCATAGCTTCAGGACAGCGCGTATGAAATCTGCATCCCGGCGGTGGTGCAGAGGATGAGGGCGTTTCTCCGGTTAATATTATCCTTTTTTTCTTATCCATTCCAGGCAAAGGAACGGCATTGATCAGTGCTTTCGTATAAGGATGCAAGGGCTTGTGAATGATGTCAACGGTCAGTCCCTGTTCGACGATCTTTCCCAGGTACATTACCGCCACGCGGTTTGCTACGTTATAGACGACACTCAAATCATGGGAAATGAAAAGATAGGAAAGATTGTGCCGGTCCCTCAAATCCATGAGAAGATTGATAACCTGTGCCTGCACGGATACATCAAGCGCGCTAACCGGCTCGTCGCACACAATGAAATCCGGCCGTAACGATATGGCCCTGGCAATACATATCCGTTGGCGCTGCCCCCCTGAAAACTCATGGGGATAACGGAACAATGAATCTTTATCGAGCCCGACTTCTTCCATAAGCCTCTCGGCATGATCCATTTTCGTTCCTTCTATCATACCGAATTCAACAAGGCCCTCGGTAACAATATCAAGAATATTCATTCTCGGGTTAAGGGAAGACAAAGGATCCTGAAAAATTATCTGTAGCCTTCGCCTCAATCCCCTGAACGCTTTCCGGCTCAGTGCAAAAAGATTCTTTTCGAAGAAATGAATTGTACCTTCCCTTGCCTTTTCCAGCCCGACCAATGTTCTACCCAGGGTTGTCTTGCCGCATCCGGACTCGCCCACAAGGCCCAGTGTTTCCCCCCTTTTGATATGCAAGGAAAGGCCGTCAACGGCCCTGACATAACCAACCGTTCTTGCCATCACCAATTTTTTTCAATACGGCCAAAACTTGCCGTTAAGGGCGCCTAACAGTGACCCGCGCACGGGATCTAAAATGAGTGTGTCGCTTAGCACAAACAGGCTACAATCAACAATTTATGCTGTTCGGGTCACTGTAAGCCGCCCTAAACGGCTTCAAACAGTTGCCCGCTTTGAAAAAAAATACCGGATGACTCCGCTGGTAGGTTTAACCATAAGTTTTTGAAAAGTTACGCCTGGAAACTTTAATTCGATATTTTTTTAGCACCTAAATTCCTTTTTCTGCAAGAAAGCAGGCCGCCCGGTGTCCCTTGCCAACATCAAAGAGCGATGGTCTTTCGGCTTGGCATCGATCAAATGCATGCGGACATCGATCCCGGAAATGACATCCCGAGGAGTATTGGAAGGGCGACGGGACCTGGCCGTGAATTGTCTTCAGCCGCTCCGGCACACCTGTAAGTTTTGGAATCGAACCTAAGAGCCCCCGGGTATAGGGATGGGCCGGTTTTGAAAAAATATCCGTTAAATTTCCCTCCTCAGCGATCCTTGAGGCATACATCACAATTACCCGGTCACACATTTCCCAGATAACGCCCATATCATGGGTAATCAGAAGTATCGATGAATACTTCTGTCGCATTTCCCGTATCAGCTCAAAGACCTGCGCCTGAATGGTGACATCCAGTGCCGTGGTGGGTTCATCCGCTATCACCAGGTCAGGTCCTAACATCAACGCCATCGCTATCATAATCCGTTGCTGCATACCCCCGGAAAGTTGAAAGGGATATGCAAACATCCTTTCTCCGGCATCGGCAATCTTCACGGCTGTGAGCCATTTCTCGGAAATATTGCGTGCCTCTTTTCGACTAATTTTCTGATGGAACAAAATGTTTTCGATCATTTGGCGGCCGATCCTGTGAAGAGGGGACAGGGCGGCTGAAGGCTCCTGAAAAATCATGCTGATTCCCCTGCCCCGTATTTTTCGCATTTCCCTGGGGTCTAGCCTTAACACGTCCTTTCCATGAAAAAGGATGCCACCTTCTTCTATTCTGCCCGGTGGAGAGGGGATCAGGCGCAGGATACTCAGCGCTGTCACAGACTTTCCACATCCTGATTCCCCGACCAGTCCGACGATTTCGCCCGTTTCGATATGAAATGAGACATCGTCAACAGCTTTGAAAATACCGTCATCGGTCTCAAAAGTAACGCTCAGGTTTGTAACTTCCAGCAATTTCATGATTCCAACCGGGTATATCTTTTAGGATCGTAGGCGTTCCTTACACCTTCACCTATAAAAACTCCGAGAAGCATAACAATAAACAAAGCCAGAGAAGGATAAAGTATAAGCCACCAGGCCCATCTGTATTGCTGGGCCTGGAAGAGAAGTTCGCCCCAGCTCGGTGTCGGAGGGGGAAGTCCGAACCCAAGATAATCCAGTGCGGCGAGTGCGCCGATAGCGCCTACCAGAGAAAAAGGAAAAAAGGTGATGGCAGGCACCATGGCGTTAGGTAGAATATGTTTAAATATGATCTTGTGTGAGGCTATTCCCATGGACTTGGCTGTTTCTACAAATGCTTGTTTACGCAGGCGAAGAAATTCCCCTCGAATATAATAGGAAATCCCGATCCAGTTGAAAATCCCGTAGCAAAACAGAAGTAAAAAGAAACTGCGGCCATAAATCGATCCCATCAGGATCATAATATACAGAAAAGGAAGGGCGCTCCAGATTTCAATGAGACGCTGGCCGGTTATGTCGACGATACCGCCTAAATATCCCTGAAGTGATCCTGCAACGATACCGATCGCCATCGAAGATACGACAAGCACCAGGCCGAAAGTCAGCGAAGTTCTTAAACCATATAGAATTCTGGCCAAAACATCCCTCCCAGCACCATCAATCCCCATCAGGTGTCCTTTGATTGGTGCAAATGGAAAGCGAACATCTTCTTTTATTACACTTACGGTGTACCGCCCGTCTTCGGCAGTCATACTAAACGAATCAACAGGACCTGAAAATCTTTTTTGTACCAGGGATAGAAGTCTTTCGCGGTCGTGACCGGTGAGGTCATGCCAGAAATCCGTATTATTTTTTCCAGTATGTTGCTGAAGAAGGTCAAGTTTTTTATTGAAAACCAGTTGAGTCGCCTTTTGATCGGCGGTTCTGTTTTTCGGCTCAACTTCCCGGAAGGTAAGGCGCACGGTTTGGGGTGGCGTTTTTCTGGGAGAAAACGTCGAAAGAGATATTTCTGTTTCCATTCCATCAAAGCCCTTCACTTCAGCAGAAATCCGGGGTGCCTTTTTGTTTTCAAATCTCAGGTCAACCGCGTGCTTTAAGCCGCCGGCAACAGGAAAGTACGCTGTCAAGACCAAACCCTTGACTTGGCTGTCTTTTTTCCCGACAAACGATCCAAAGGAGGCTGCCCTGGCAATCGAATAATCTTTTCTTATATTGACGGTTCCGATCATGAGCAAGGAAGTGAAGTCAAGGGTGACATTGTCGGAAACCGTAATCGACGTCGGATCTATGCTTTCAAAAGGCCCGTAAGGCACCGGTGGAAAGATCATTAAATTTTCCGGTTTTTTTCTAAAGTTGAGGCTCCGAAGGATCTTTTTGTAATCCGGTCTTGTTTTTTTCCCGTTTCCGAGAAATACATCTTCAGAATAAAACTTAAACACCGGAAAATGAGATTTTCCATTGAACCGGACATATATCGGCTTGTCGTTACAAATAAGTTCCGCACCCAGACTCACAAGATAAAGAATGATGATAATCCATAAAGAAAAATAGGCGCGTTTCATCTCCTTGAAACGCAGGAGCCGTTTACGGGTTATCGGAGAAATCAGCGGTTCGACAAGCTCACCGCCCTGAGCCTGTCGAAGGGTGGCATCTGAAAAATTCGCGAAGCGATTAACCCTGAACCTGGAACCGTGAACCTTTGAACCCAGACCGACCCAATGTCCAATCTTTACATATAGTTGTATAATTTTAATGGGTTACATCAATCTTTTATTAGTTGTTTTCGAGGTCTGTAATCAGTTTTCCTGAAAAGTAATCCGGGGATCGATAAGGACATATGTAAAGTCTGAAAGGATATTTCCTACCAGCCCCAGTAAAGAGGTCAAAGACAGGATACCCATATAAACCGGATAATCCCGACCGACAATGGCTTCAAGGCTCAAACGGCCCATGCCGGGTATTTCAAAGACCTGCTCGATAATTACAGATCCGGCGAACATGACCGTCATGATGGAACCGAATCCGGTTGCAATGGGGATTAAAGAATTGCGCAGCGCATGTCCCCAGATGGCCCGGGTAAAACTACCCCCTTTAGCCAGCACGGTCCTAATATAATCTTTGCCAATCTGTTCGAGAAGGGAGTTTTTCATTAAAAGGGTTAAAACTGCAAAGTTTCCAATGACATAACAGGTCACCGGAAGAAACATGTGTTTAAAAATATCCTGTATCTTTTCCAGGAATGTCAGGCGGATAAAATTGTCTGAATGAAATCCGGATACCGGGAAAAAATCCCAAAGCCCTTCCACGGTGCCGCAAAAAAACATTTTTAAAACCATTCCGAATGCAAAAGGTGGAATGGCATACCCGACAAAGACAATAATGCTGGATACAAGGTCGAAAGTCCTGTCGTGACGGATCGCTTTAAGTATACCCAGAGGAATGCACACGCAATATGACAGAAAAAACCCGGTTATTCCGAAGACAAGTGATACTTTAAACCGTTCTTTGATGATCTGCCAGGCCGTCTTGTTAGGAAACTTGTAAGATTCCATTTTCATGCCGAGCCTGTCTGTCACAAGCCACTTCCAGTATCGTTTGTAGAACGGTTGATCAAAGCCGAAATGTGCTTGCAGGGCTTTGCGTTGTTGTTCCGAAATTGACCCCTGAGCGCCAACACCCCTTCCGGATTCAGCAGCACCAATTCCTTTCATCTGCATGATGAACTGCTCGACAGGTCCACCGGGAACAAACTGAATAAGCCCAAAACATAAAATTGTGATTCCCAAAAAGGTCGGGATCATCAACAGAAACCTTCTGATAAAATAGTCCAACCGTTCCATGGTTTAGCTTCCAGTACTATGATCAAAACGTTTAAAAAAGGCCTTGTTTGAAAAGGCAATCAATTCAGATACGATTTGTGAATACACCACAATCGGTTTCTTTTCAAGCATTACGACCTTGACACGCAACCTGGTTTTATCTATATTTTTACAATTGTTAAATTCGATGTTTGACGCCCTCACCACAATTTCCGATTTAAAAGGAGGTGCCCATGAATAAATTAATACGAATTGATATGCGTGATCTAACGGCCGTGGTGGAAGACACCCCTGCTGACCTGATTGGGCTGGGAGGCCGTGCATTGACTTCACACATTATTTTTACTGAAGTGCCGCCCACTTGCCACCCTCTGGGCAAAGCCAATAAGCTGATATTCGCTCCAGGACTTCTGGCCGGTACCGGGGCACCGAACGCGGGCCGCCTCTCCATCGGTGCCAAGAGCCCCCTCACCGAAGGTACAAAAGAAGCTAATGTGGGAGGCACCGCTGGTCAAAAGTTAGGCCGGCTCGACATTAAAGCCATCATTATTGAAGGGAAACCTGACTCGGACGGTTTTTATATCATAAAAGTGGATCCATCGGGCGCTGCCATCATTCCCGCTCCAGAGCTTTCCGGATTGGGTAACTATGAAACAACCGCAAATCTCCAAAACACATATGGCGAAAAAGTCAGCATCCTATGCATCGGCCCCGCCGGGGAGATGGGACTCGCCGCCGCCAGTATTGCATCAACCGACCCGGAAGGCCGGCCTTCCCGGCATGCGGCCAGGGGCGGGCTGGGTGCCGTCATGGGGTCCAGGAAAGTTAAAGCGATCGTCATCGATGACGCCGGAACCAAGGTTCGTAAAGCTAACAATAAAGCCGTCTTCCAGGAAGTTTGTCGGGAATTCACCCGTGAAATTCAGGCATTAAAGTCCACCGGACTCTTTAGACAATTCGGTACGGTGGGAGGGCTTTCCTACCTGAGCAAGATTGGAGCGCTCCCGACTAGAAATTTTACGACAGGCTCCTTTGAAGGCAATGCTCAAATTGGCGGCAAGGGGGTTGCCGAACTCAATGCCGGCCGCGGGGGAAGTTTCGGACATGTGTGCATGCCCGGATGCGTGGTCCGTTGCTCCAACATCATGCACGACAGGGACGGTAAATTTCTCACGGCCGGCTTCGAATATGAATCTTCGGCCATGCTGGGTGCAAATCTGGGGATCGATGACCTGGACACGGTTATGGGCATGGAAAAAATGTGCGACGATCTGGGATTGGACACCATGGAAATTGGCGTAGCACTGGGCGTTGCCCACGATGCCGGCATCTATGACTTCGGCGATGGCGAACGGATCACCGACATGATTCGGGAGATCGGCCAAGGAACGGTTTTGGGTCGTGTCCTTGGTCAGGGTGCAAAAATTACGGCTCGGGTTTTCGGCATTAGCCGGGTCCCCGTCGTCAAAGGCCAGGGCGTGCCGGCCCATGACCCCAGAAAAGAAATTGGCACCGGCATCGGTTATGCCACGAATCCTCAGGGTGCCGATCATACCGGGGTCATTATTTTCCACGCAGAGAATACAGCTGAAATGGTTGATATATCGAGACAAAAGCAAATCACTACTTGTGCATACGACTCCATGGGTCTATGCCAAATGGCCGAAGCAAATTTGGAGGTCATGGCCAAACTGGTGAGCAGCTTTTACGACTGGAGCTGGAGCCCGGAGGATGTCGCCGATATGGGCAAATCCGTTCTCAGGAAAGAAGTGGCCTTTAATCGGAGTGCCGGCCTCGGCCCTGCCACCGACCGACTGCCTGATTTTTTTAAGGAGGAACCGCTCTCACCCCACGAGGGCAAATTCGACATACCCCCCAGCCAAATTGAAAAGGTAATGGATTTTAAATAAAAGAGTATGAATTTTTAACGTTTTGAAAACTGGAAACGAGCCCGGGCACCCTTTTGGCCGTATTTCTTGCGTTCTTTTACCCTTGAATCCCGTTTGACAAAACCTGCTCTTTTTAGCTGCAGCCGCAAATCAGGATTGACTTGTAAAAGTACACGGGTGATGCCGTGGCGGATCGCCCCGGCCTGCCCCGAAAGCCCTCCACCAATAACCCGAACCTTTATGTCATAAGATCCAAGGGTATTGGTTAGCACAAGGGGCTGAGCAATAATTGATTTCAGGGATTGAATCTTGAAATAATCGTCCACCGGTCGATTGTTGACGATGATTTGACCGGTTCCGGGTTTTAACCAGGTTTTGGCAATTGCGCTTTTCCGTTTTCCCGTCGCGTAGTAAGATGCTTCTTGCTCCATATCACTATCATTCCTCTTCAGGTATCAACCTTCATCCTTGAATCTTATATTTTCAAAGCCTCAGGTTGCTGGGCAACATGAGGATGCTGATCTCCTGAATACACTTTTAACTTTTTAAAAAGCTTTCTTCCAAGCCTGTTTTTCGGCAGCATTCCCTTTACCGCAAACCGAACCAAATCCTCAGGCCTCTTTTCCATAAGCTTCTTGGCCGTAATCGTTTTAAGACCCCCGATGTATCCGCTGTGCCTGTAATATTTTTTTTGCTCCAGCTTTCTGCCGGTAAGAACAAGCTTTTCCGCGTTTACAACGATAACCCAATCACCGGTATCGACATGGGGGGTGTACAGCGGGTTGTGTTTCCCTCTCAGGCTGGAAGCGATCGAACTCGCCATCCTGCCGAGCACCGCACCTTTCGCGTCGACAACCCACCATTTCCTCTTATTGTCACAAGCTTTTGCACTATATGTATATTTTTTCAACGTTTACACTCCAGGATAAATATGAATCTGAACTATTAATTAATATTTTAGTCAGTGTCAAGCAGAATTTTTATTTTTTAAGGAGGTAGTCTCAAAATGTTCAATTTTGTCCAAGGTCAAAGAAGACATAAATTTTAACCACAGGAATACATTGAGTATTTGAGGATTTAAATTTTAGCCTGACGCAATAATTAGGCCAAAGGGAGTGTTTTGAAACTACCTCTAAGGACTTGAAAAAATGCTCCCCAATGGTAAGAATACCTGGAAGCATTACCGATTTGTTAATAATCGCATCAGGATCTGGTCGGGATGGTCTATTTCTTCCAGAATATGAATTGGTAACTTCTCAAAAACTTATGGTTAAACGGTTAAACCTACCAGCGGAGTCATCCGGTCATTTTTTTCAAAGCGGGCAACTGTTTGAAGCCGTTTAGGGCGGCTTACAGTGACCC
>JAFDFH010000257.1 GCA_019309945.1 Deltaproteobacteria bacterium | reverse complement strand
TTGAGCCTGTCGATATAGTCCGGCGGAAAGGTCCATATGGGCGAACCTTCCGCCGGTACCAGACCACGTTCTTCCGGACGAAGGTCGTACATTAGCGTCGATAAAACATCGCTGCTGACCCAGGGGCTCTTCCGGAAATAGGCATGACCGTTACCCTTCGCCGCGCCTTCAGCGTCTGTAACGTCGATAAACATCAAGTCTTTCGTACTACGAAGATAGTTGATGACCTCCGGCGTTATAGTGCTGATCTCAACCATTTGGCCCAGTCGTTTGCGATCGAATAGCCACCCTGCGAAACCTAAGGCCTTATCGGTTCCGGATAGATAGATGGCCAGATTTGCCGGGACTTTCAACAGACCGTCCTCAAGGAAGCCCGCGACAATGCTTCCGTCATAATCACTTCCCACAAGAATGACATGACCAATGCGGAGCTCCTTTTGAACCGCGGACTTTTCTTGATCCATGCGTTGCAAAGTCAGTTGAGCGAGAGCCGTGATCACCACATGGGTACCGGCACTGTAACCGATGATATGGATACGTTCCGCGTCAGTTTCCTCCGACAGGTATTTAAGAAAAATGCGAAAGTTCCGGGCTGAATCGGCCGCCGTTTCCAGGTCTGTTAGATACGCCCAGAGGCTCGGTGTCGACGGCCAGGAATAGGCGATAAAGACGCCATCATAGCCGAGGAAATGCCAGAGTTCCGTGGCAACCAGTAAGGGATTTTCGAACACCACTTTAAAACCGTGCACGTATATATAAACATCCTTTGTTTTTGAGAGGGCCAACTTCTCATTGATTAAGCCGGCAAAACGTTCACCCGCCTGATGCAGGTGGCCCTCGACATTATAGGTTGGATCGAAAACCGTTAGGCTTCGATCAAGAATCCCGATCTCCGTCACGTCGGATATCGTCAAAGGATATTGATCGGTTCGATTTTTCAACAACGAGATGCGCCGTGTTTCTTCCCAGGTAATACTTCCATCACCAAATTTAATTTTTGCGACCCCAAGTCGTAAAAGACGGCCACGCTCATTAAGATAAACGTGTTTCTCATCTTCTTGGGTTGCAGGTTTCCGGTCCGTGGCATATAGCATTCCCCGGTAGGGAATCAATAAGAATGGCGGGGTATCGGTGAAGGGATCAATGGCGCCCTCGTCGTAGATATCCGGCGCCGGCATCAAGTTAAGCTGGTAAAGATCGCGGGAAGCACATGCGGTCAGGCTCAGGACGGCAGCAAGCAGCAGCGTTTTTTTGACGGCCATGTTGCGATGCAATAAAAACCGCCTTGGGGATATCCATCGAAACTGACTGACCATCAGGAGACTATAACAAAACAGTATAATGAGGACTTCAATGACCATATCTCTTTTTAAGCATAGTCATGGTGAATTGTCAAGCTTGCGAATCTTTGACGAATTCATAAAAAATCGAAGCAATAGTTCAGCCACAAAGACACCAAGTCACAAAGAAAAGATACTAATTTCAAAACAATATATGAAAGGGAAGAATTCATTCCTAAGAAAATCAGATGACGATTTTCCTTTTTGTAAGTAATTTTGAATTATATAGGCATCTTAGTGCCTTAGTGTCTTTGTGGCTGAACTTTTATAATCAACATTAATTCCGGTTGCTTACGATAAAAATGGATAACTTCTCAATATATTCCAGTAGGCCCGCTACGTCATCCGGCAAATTTTTTCAATACGGCCAAAACTTGCCGTTAAGGGCGCCTAACAGTGCCCCGCGCACGGGATCTAAAATGAGTGTGGCGCTTAGCACAAACAGGCTACAATCAACAATTTATATTGTTCGGGTCACTGTAACCCGCCCTAAACGGCTTCAAACAGTTGCCCGCTTTGAAAAAAATTACCGGATGACTCCGCTGGTAGGTTTAACCATAAGTTTTTGAGAAGTTACAAGAATAGCGCCCGTCTCATTTTAACATATTTAACATCTCATTGATATCGGTTGTGGGTAATTTGCAGAAATGTTCAACACAGACATAGGCCGTGGCCTTTCCATCTAAGGCTTCGTGTTTTTTGATAAAATCTGCCACTGCATCAATTTCCGGTGAATTTTCATCCAAGGGACGGAAGATGACGACCCGGTTGGGAATAAACGTTTTCCTCAAAGCGGTTAACATGTCGATGGTGTCTTTCCCGCCGGTGGGACCGGCAATGACGACCTCATAAGAAGGTCCGATGCCAAAATCAACCGAGGTCAGAAACTGACCATAACCGGAAGGAAATTGTTTGATCTGTTCGGAAAAGGTGTTGTCGATTTTTGATGCCATTGCATCCAAATCGGATCGACCTGTAAATCGTGCCAGGCGCAGCAGGTTATGCATGGCCACAGCATTCCCCGAAGGTAGGGCCCCATCATAGACTTCTTTCTTCCGGACAATCAGGCTTTCCCCATCATCCGGTGTGAAGAAAAAACCGCCTGCTTTTTGATCCCAGAAATGTTTTTGCATATCTTCTGTAAGTTCCAGAGCTGCCCTGAGATAACTGGCCTCAAAGGAAGCTTCGTACAGCTCAATCAACCCCCAGATGAAAAAGGCATAGTCATCCAAATGAGCGCCGATTTTAGCTTCACCTTCCCGATAACGGTGCAAAAGTCGTCCATTTGCGTTGCGCAGTTGGTCGAGAATAAACCGGGCGGCTTTCTGAGCTGTCCGTGCGTATTCCGGTTCCCCCAAAATTTGTGCGCCGCGTGCCAAAGCCGCAATCATCAGGCCGTTCCAATCGGTCAAGATCTTGTCGTCTTTATGGGGATGGACGCGCTTGGCACGCACATCAAAGAGTTCCTTACGGGCGGATTCAATTCGACCTTTAAGCTCAGGGGCGGGCATCTTTAGATCCGTGGCGATTTCCGCAATTGATTTCTTAAGATGGAGGATGTTGGTTCCGGCAGGCTGCCCGGTGGCCTCTTCTTTGAAATTACCTTTTGTTTGGATGTTGAAGACACGAACAAATAAATCCGCCTCGTCCTTTCCAAGAATTTGCCGGACTTCTTTTTCAGTCCAGACATAAAATTTTCCTTCGATGCCTTCGCTGTCAGCGTCTTCAGCCGAATAAAAGCCGCCTTCAGGGGCGGTCATATCCCTCATGACATAGGTAAAGATTTCGCGGGCGGTGGCAGCATAAATTTCTTCTCCCGTGGCCTGATAAGCTTCCAGATATGCTATTGTCAGCAAGGCCTGATCGTAAAGCATCTTTTCAAAGTGAGGTACCAGCCACTCCTTGTCGGTTGAATAACGGTGGAATCCAAAACCGATCTGGTCATATATTCCGCCCAAGCGCATTTCCCGTAATGTTTGCTTGACCATTTCAAGTGATTTTCCGTCCCCTGACCGTTTCCAATAACGCAATAAAAATAGTAAATTGTGTGGTGTGGGAAATTTCGGCGCATCACTGAATCCACCGTAGGTAATATCAAAGCGTTGGGCAAGGTCTTGATAGGCCTTATCGAATATCGAAGGGTCCAGATTGGCGCCGGGATTCTCATTTTCCATACGCTGAAGGGCATTGATAATCTTTTCCGAAGATGATAATACCTCTTGACGGCGTGTCTGCCAGGCTGATTTTATCTGTGGAATCAATTCCATCATCCCGGTGTGGCCCCATCGACTTTCCTTGGGAAGGTATGTCGCGGCGTAAAAGGGCTTCTTGTCCGGTGTCATAATGATCGTCAGGGGCCACCCCCCCTTGCCGGTCAACATCTGAGCGACCGTCATGTAGACATGATCCAAATCCGGCCGTTCCTCCCGGTCAACTTTGATCGATATAAATGCTTCATTCATCAGGCGGGCGACCTCGGGATCTTCAAAAGATTCATGTTCCATGACATGGCACCAGTGGCAGGTTGAGTAGCCGATAGACAGAAAGATCGATTTGTCCTCCTTATGCGCTTTTTCAAAGGCTTCATCTCCCCATGGGTACCAGTCGACAGGATTATACGCGTGTTGGAGCAAATAGGGACTTTTTTCATGTATCAGTCGATTAGGGGCTTGCCCCTCATTTTTATTTTCAGTGCTGTTTGCCATTGTTATATACCTCCCTGGAAAAAATATATGCAGGGTCAGGATAAACACCCCGAATGATATCGCAATTCTGTATCTGAAACTCCCTTCGCGGAAAGATCGCAGAATGCTGTTGAGAATAATTGCTTTGGACATAGTATGAGACCTTTGGAAGAATATAATACGGCAATTTGAAATGTCCATGCGGCCCTTATGAAAGCCTTCGTAACGGGTTTTAAGGTTGCCACGATAATCTATTGATTTTAAAATATTAAGGATGAATTTCGTAACATCTCAATAAGTTATGTGAAACCAGACGATAAATGACGCGCCCACTGGTAATAAAATATAAAATGTCTGAAACTCGCATGCAAGTGAGCCTAAAGAAAAAACAGAGGCCGATCTTTTAATACCGGCTATTTAAAAGCAAAATCATATGTTTGAAACATTAGT
>JAFDFH010000256.1 GCA_019309945.1 Deltaproteobacteria bacterium | reverse complement strand
GCTGAGTGTACCTTTCGCTCTCACCGGAGGTCTGTGGCTTATGTATATTCTGGGGTACAACATGAGTGTCGCCGTGGGCGTGGGCTTCATTGCCCTGGCCGGGGTAGCGGCTGAGACCGGGGTGATAATGCTCGTCTACCTGGATCAATCTTATGGGAAGTTTAAAGCACAGTACGCAGATACATTCAATCGAACACATCTGCGTGACTCCATTGTTGCGGGTACTGCGTTGCGGGTACGTCCCATTATGATGACCGTTATTACCACAACTGCAGGACTTATGCCCATTTTATGGGGTCACGGTACCGGCTCCCAGGTCATGAAGCGTATCGCGGCTCCGATGGTGGGCGGATTGGTAAGCGCTACCATCCTTACTTTAATTGTGGTTCCAGCGATTTACGGTATTTGGCGAGGATGGCATCTACCCAAAGAACATTATGAAGAGGAGGTCTAACAATGAAAGAAGTAATCGCAATATTCACCCTATTTTTCTTGCTCGCATGCAGCTCTTTCGTATGGGGCGGACAGGACACATTGCATAAAGATCACGATAATAGTAAGATGCCGGACCCAGGTAAAATGCAACACCATATACTTGCAGGCACATATGAATATCAGATGGTGGTGGATGGGGTTCGCGCCGAGTTCCAGATCATGAGCCTGGCAAGTATGAACATGAAAGGCCCGGATGGTGCTACCCATCACGTTATGGTTAAGCTATTTCATGATTCCATGAATCACCCGATCAAAAATGCCACCGGCAAGGTCAAGATCATCGGTCCCGGAAAGAAAGAGCAAATCAATCCACTTAAAAATTATAACGGAATCTTTGCTGCCAACTTTGCCTTTAAAGAAACTGGCAAATACGGCGTCATCTGTCTTGTCAAAGTGAATGGGGAAAAGCACCTTTTTAAATTTTGGTATAATCATGGGTAGCAAGCTGTGTAACTTCTCAATATGTTCCGTAAGGCCCGCTGTGTCATTCGCTGGTATGTTTAACCATAAGTTTTTTAGAAGTTACCAACTTGTAATCAAAGACATCGGGTTGTTAGCATATATTTCTAAAATCAGAAGCCGGAACCGGTGTCGGGAAGGAGAATAAGGTTATGGAAATCAAAAAAAAGCCACTCAAAATTGTCTTGATCGCATCACTGGTGGGTCTCATCACCGTGCTGCACTATGGTACCATCCATGGACACCTGGGGCTGCACATTCTCCACCGGGAACTTTATTTTATACCGATTCTACTGGCAAGTTTCTGGTTCGGCCTCAAGGTGGGTTTTGCAACCTCTGCGTTGGTCAGTGTGATTTATGCACCGCATGTGTTTCTTTATCAGGATCCCCACAGTTCCTTTTTGACGGTTGGCACCCAAATAATAGTTTTTAACCTTGTGGCTGTCATGCTAGGATGGTTGGTTGATCGGCAGCGCCAGGAACACCAGAAAGTCCTTTCGAATGAAAACCTTGCGGTGCTGGGTCGGGCGGCCATAGTCGTGGGGCACGAAATGAATGACCTGTTGGGCGCCCTCAGAAGGATGGCCCAACGCTCCAAAGGACTGCAATGTACGGAACTGGACAGGGAATTTGAACAAGAAATGGCGCGTCTCGAGGGAATGGTCGATGTTCTCTCCTCCTTTGCCCCCACTGAAACCGTCCATATGATTTCCCAGGATCTTAACGCCATCATCCGTGAACAGGTTCCCCATTATCGCGGAGGGGCTAAAGCGAAGGGAATCAATCTGGAGGTTCAGTTGGACGAAAACGGATGCCCATCACGGCTGGATATTGAAAAACTTGGCTGGATTTTGGGTCATCTTATCCAGAATGCCATGGACGTATCAACGAATGGGCAGTCTATAAATATCCGATCCCGAAGAAGGGGCGATTCATGTCAGATAGAGGTTCAGGATCAAGGTACGGGAATTCGACCGGAGCATCTTGTCAAGATTTTTTCGCCTTTTTTTACAACCAAGGAGAATGGATACGGATTGGCGCTGGCCGGATGTAAAAAAATCCTGCGGGATCTTGGCGGTGACATTCAAGTGTCGAGCAAGTGGGGCGAAGGCACCCTGTTCACCATTACCATTCCAAGAGATAAGGCGCCGAATTCTCTATCCGAGGATGCGCTTTCCGCCGGCGCTCGTTAAACTAATGTTTTGTGGGTAACTGTACAGAGCTCGTTATTTGACATAAGAATGGCCCCGTTTTTTGGACACTATTCTCATCATATTAGCTGTATGGAACAAATTGAGGAATTGCGAATTGAGGGATTTAGGGATTGAGGGATTAAGATATTGAAAAGATACATCTTTCAATTCCCAAGTTCCTGAATTCCTAAATCACACGATTGTCTAATTTTCAGGCAAACAACACACAAACAAGCAATCACAACCACTTGACAACTCAACTACTCGACCACTTAACGAGGTCTGAAGTAAAGGTTGCATAATGTTTAAGATAAAGAGTCTACAGCAGCGATTAGCGCTTTATATGCTGCTTCCCGTCACCCTGCTCCTGTTGGGTATGGGATTTGTCGGTTTTTTATATGCCAAAAAGAGCTTGCTTGATCAATGGGGAGAGGCGGCTATTCTGAAATTGCAGCGGGCGGCCCATCGTGTGGATATGCAATTGAGTGCACCCAAAGAGTTGCTTAAAGTGTTCAATAAAACCGGTGGGATACCCAATGCTGAAGACTTGCGGGAAATCGTTGTCGAACAGCTCGATCAAATGGATGCTGTCGCTCGGGTGCGTTTGACATGGATGGGTGATGCTGGATTACGGTCTTCCGGGCATATGGGGCCTATGAAGGGTTCCAGAAGGGGGATGATGCGCTTTCATCAGGCCCGTGTAGAAGAAATAACGCCTCCCCGATATGATTCATTGATAAAAAACAAAACGGTTTCCCTTATTTCAGAGCTTAAGGACCCAAAGGGTCAAATTGTTGGTAGACTTGAGGTGGTGCTCCGTTTTAACGCTTTTGTGAATGCGCTTCAAGACGCTGATTTGTGGCAGGGTCATGAGACCTTTCTGGTGGATGACACCGGAACAATTCTTACCGGCACCACTCTCGAAGATCGGCAACAATTGGGGGACACCAATAACCCACTGGAATTGGAAACATTGAAGGCCATAAAGGAAAAACCCTACGGAACCATTTTGGGCCCGGGTCACCCACCCTCCGAGGTCATTGGTTTTTATAGACTTGAGGAGGCGCCTTGGAACCTTGTAATGATTGCACCGGGAGAGAAAATTCTTTCACCGATCACGCGTTTTCGGAATTACTATTTTTTGACCGGTGGGGCTTTTATCCTTTTCATTCTCATTTTGATTCGATGGGTTGCCGGGCGTACCGTTTCTTCGATTAAAGACGTTTCCAGAGCCGCTGAAAGCGTCGCAAAGGGCCGATATGGGATTATGCTTCCTGTAAAAACTCAGGATGAAGTGGGCGAGTTGACCCGCAGCTTTAATACCATGGTGATTCAACTTGAAGAGAGAAGCCGGCTTAAAAAAACGTTGGATCTAGCGATGGAAGTGCAGCAGAATCTTCTCCCCAAGACAGATCCTATTGTAAAAGACTTGGATATTGCGGGTAAAAGCATTTATTGTGATGAAACCGGAGGCGACTATTATGATTTCCTGAAAATCGACGAAAATGAATCCCAAAAGATCGGCGTGGTGGTTGGCGATGTCTCGGATCACGGTATCCCCTCGGCGCTGCTTATGGCAACTGTTCGGGCGTCTCTTCGTCAGCGATCTATGCTGTCAAATAACATTTCAAGCATCGTTACAGATGTCAACCGACAGCTTGCCGCGGATGTTGAAGATTCAGGCCGATTTATGACATTGTTTTTTCTATCTGTCGATCTTTCTCATCGGAACTTAAAGTGGGTTCGCGCCGGACATGATCCGGCCATCTTATATGACCCGAAGACGAACACCTTTGAAAATCTGATGGGTCCGGGGTTGGCCCTGGGTGTGGATCAGAACTGGCAGTATGAAGAAAATAAAAAATCTGGTTTGGCAAAGGGCCAAATTATCCTTCTTGGTACGGACGGTATTTGGGAAGCCCGAAACGCCAATGGGGATATGTATGGTAAAAAACCCCTTTACAAGGTCCTCCGCCAAAATTCCGACAGGGGTGCGAAAGATATCCTGGGGGCCATTTTAAATGACCTTGCCCTTTTTCAGGGTGACCGCAAATCCGAAGATGACGTGACACTCGTTGTCCTCAAGGTCGAGGCGGATTTTTAATAAAGATCATGATCGATTAAGCTCGTCCGCGGTCAGGCCGATATCATTCTTTTCTCTCCCGAAGCACCTATGCATTTACCGTTTGTTCCAATTTCTTATTGTTCCTAGACCGTTAAAAATTGTTCAATGGGGTCGACAAAAAAGGCCCATGAATCTTATAACTGCTAACAAAATTTATGGGCCTGTATTTGTCACATGGGGTTCATTCCCCTTGATCCAAAGGGTATGATTATATTTAGTATACTACAGC
>JAFDFH010000255.1 GCA_019309945.1 Deltaproteobacteria bacterium | reverse complement strand
AGGGTGAGGTGCTGGACGTATTCTGTCGCACCGGTAATACCAGTCCTGAACAAGGCACGCCCAACCAATTCGATGACCGGGATCGAGGCTATGAGAAACAGGGCTGTGATCAGGACGGCGTCCTCGGTTCGGCCTGCCCACCAAGACAGGCGGCCGAAGATAGTCGCTGAGTGAGTACGGGTGTCCGGATCATGTTTCATGGGGTGCATGTCATGGCGGCATCAGGAGGTCAACGAAAAGCATATCGCGGAGTCATTGGTTTCCGGTCGCTGTCTGAGGGTTCACGGACCGGCGGTATTCATCCAATAGGCTGGAGACGGTATCGAACATCTCTTGAGATATGCGGGGCCCCACAAAGACCGGATATCCTTCTTCCCGAAGAAGCGTCCTCCATGCCTCCTCGACAGGAGGGGAAACTGGATGAACTGTGAGCCCGTGTTCCTTCATTGCTGCAATGGCTTCCTTCTCCAATTCCCGGATTCGCTTCTGCAACCGAGCGCCGATCTCCCGGGCGGCATCTTCAAGTACCGGGCGCAAATCCGGCGGGATCTTATTCCACTGCCTCATTGAGATGACTGTTGTTCCTGGAAGCGGCTGCCAGCGAAAGTCTGTCATATGCGGTGCCAATGCAAACATCTGGAACAACAACGCCGCGGTTGGCGGTGCGGGAAACGAGTCCACCAGGCCGGTTTGCAGTGATGGCAGCAAGTCGATGATCCCCAGCGGGACAGGATTGAATCCCCAGCTCTTCAGCAGTTTTATATATGCTGTATCCGAGCCCCAGAAGAAAAGCTTCCGCTTTTTCATGTCGTCGGGTGTCGTGACAGGTTCTTTAGTGAAAAAGTAGATCCAGCCCGTAGAGCCCCAGGTCAGAACCTTAAATCCCTTTTTGGCCAAGCGGGCTTCGAATTCAGGACCCAGTTTTTCTATGACAAAGTCAAGTTCTCCATCGGTTCGGATCAACATGGGTAATGAGATGGCCTCGATGTCGGGAACAATTTCGATAAGGGTTGAGCTGGTGAGGGCTGTGGCGTGCAATTGCCCGATGCGGATTTTGCGCAACATGTCTTTTTCGTCGCCGGCCACACCTCCAGCGTAGATTCTCACTGTCACCCTGCCACCACTCAGCTCTTTCCATTTTTGGGCTGTTTCCAACATGGCATCATGCCAGGGCGAGCCTTCGGGTGCCACCGTGCCAAGCTTGATGACTTGTGAGTAGGTTGGCGTGACACCCAGCGCAAGTATATAGATAAATATCGATACAATCACTGCTTTCACGGTTCAGTCTCCTCGTAATCCAGAAAAAGCTCCGGGCTGTGATCCAGCAACCACTGTGCTTTTTCCTGGGCCAATATATTGGCAAGTCTCCATTCAAGCACACAGTTCGGATCTACCGCAAGAGCTTTATGCAACAGCTCTTTGAAAAACTTGTAATCCTGTTTGCGGACCGCCACTGATGATGCCAGCGAAACATAGGGCGAAGCCTTCTTTCCCTGGGTGAGTCTCACAACGCGATCAAAGTGCTCCACTGCGCGTTCTGCACTTCCTCCCATAGCTCCCGACCTAGCCCCCTCATAGGTGATGAAAAATTCATGAATGGCACCGTGGTCAAAATCTTCGTCGAGTTCGAGCGCCCGACGCATCATGGCCTCTACGAGGGGAAGTTCCGCCATAAGAGACATGTTGGATACATCTGTGGAAATGGCTCCTGCCCAACCTGCGGAAGCCCAATAAAGCAACGGCACATCTCTTGGTGACAAAGTATGCAGAACCTGTTGAGGATCTTCACGCAGTTTCTTTTTAAGGTCTGGATAATCAAGCGCCAAGCCGGCCAGGGCATAATTTCGTCCCCGGAGATATAGCTTGGTGGCTCGATGTCGAAGATATCGCGCGCGCTGAAAATTAACTTCCTCTTCCTTCTCAGCGTCCGCATGGATAAACGCATTGGCATACGTTACAAATGTTTCGGCCGTGGCCAGTAAAAGGTCGCGATTCCTGGGGTCGGAAGCGAGTAGAGCTTCAAAAGTCTTCAGGGCAAACGGTAGGGCGTCCCGAATCAATTCAGGGTCATCGTCCCGGGCGAATACATTTGATTCCGGAGGACCCGCAAGGATTCCAGCGACGCTGCGCATTTGGGCACGCTGCAGCGCGCCACATCCGCCTCCCAGCAGCAATAGACAAGCGAATACCACACAATAGCCTGCGGGGGCGAGGCTATTCCTGATCAATGCTAACGCCATGAAATTCATCTTGGCACGAGAAGCAAAAAAATGCAAGGTGACGCGTCCAGGTTTGAACACGATGCCATTTTTCCCTATGCTGCTGCCACCAAAAAGGGGCTTGATAGAAAAAAGTTTATGTATGATTCGGGAGCACTTTTCGCACATTAGTTTATAATTTACTGTTAAGCTTTTAAAGAGTACCATTTACGATCTATACCTCTGGCAATAATATGATGGAGCGCACCCGGTGCATCTATTCTTGATTGTCGTGGCATACAAATCGGGTATCATAGTTCAAGTAATCTGTCAACTTATAAACTAATGTACGTCCCTAAAGCTGCCCGATTATAATTCCTTGACAACGAGCCACGAAATGTGTACTATTTGTACATAATGTACACCAAGGAGGTTCTGTCATGTTTAATACAGTTTCTACGGCCGAGGCTAGAAAAAAACTTGCAGAAATCGTAAACAAGGTTGCGTATGGAAAAGAGCCGGTTGTGTTGACCCGCCGGGGCGAGGAAATTGCCGCCCTTATTTCCATGGAAGAACTTGAATTGCTTCAACTTATTGAAGATTATGTTGATATTGAAGATGCGAGGAAAGCTCTTGAAGAGCCGGGTAAAAACATTTCGGCTGAAAAACTCTGGAAAGAGTTGGGACTCTAATCCGTGAGATATTCTGTTGAGTTCAGGCCAGCCGTTTTGAAGAGCATGAAACGGCTGGCCAAGAAAGCACTGCGGCGAATTAGAAAGAAAATAGATGATCTTGCTAAAAATTTGCCTGACCCGGCTACTACCAAAATGAAAGGCAACAATACGTTTCATAAGATTCGTGCTGGTGATTATCGGATTGTTTATGAAATTCATGAGGATCGGCTCGTCATCCTTGTCGTGAAAGTCGGACACCGTAAAGACGTTTATAAAAGACTCCTGTAATTTCCCACCTTTCTCAATTCATCGTTGAATTATAACGTTTGAATTCACCTACGACCCCGAAGCCCCCTGGGGATGAGCTGCGGGCCTAAAGAGTTTCGAAAACCAAAGGCTTTATCGATTTTAGCCTGAGCTATTTCCTGATAGCTCCATCCCTTTGTTATGAGGCTTTGCCTTAAGATCTTTGTATTGGATATGCACATCATTGAGCAGTTTAATTTTTTTATTATTTTTTCCGTTTCACACTCGATTTGTAATAAATGATTGTTCAGCCAACAGTATTTAAGTCCACCGGTGCAATACGCCGCGAAAACTGTTTCACCATAATATTGTCCAAGCAGCCAGTAATTTCGAGCCAAAATAATGTGGTCTCCATAAGGCGCATCACCTGCCTCTGACGTTGACCGAAGGTGATATGAAACCACTTTACAATCAGGTGCTTTTTTATAAGATATAGTCTCCCAGTCGAGCGGAAATACAAACCAGCAATACAACCCAACCAGAACCAAAACAACTATAAAAAGGACTTTAGCTATTCTTTTCAGCGATTGCCTCCTTTAGCCTCATAATGCCAGGCTTACAGGACGCCGGTGAATTCACTTTGCCTTAATATACACTATTCGAGAGTCAGTCGGTGTCAATCTCACGCTAATAGCTTTCCCCGTATCCTGTCCGAAGTACTCAAACGTTGCCACAAGCAGATAATTCAGCACATCTCGCAGGTCAGCACTTTTCCCTTCGCTCAACGTATCCGCCGCCCACACTACTTCCTTCTGGCCAGATTCCCGGAATTTGTGCCCATCGATTACTCGGACAGACAGAGAACGAGTGAAATATTGGACTGACAACGGTTCGTAGGTGTCGACAGATGTATAGGACGTTTTCCCGGTGTCAGGATTATAAGTCTTAATCGTCTGAGGTCTCCGAATGGACCCTATGCGCACAGGTCCCCGATCCATCCCATAATTGAAAGTGAGGCGGAAATCTGCATCCTCGCTCGACGATACCCGATAGCCTTCTTGTTCAAGCAACGTAGCTATTTTCGAGGCGACCTCCTTTTCCAGAAGCGGATTATCAGCTTCTGGATTATGTACGACAAATACTTTTCGGCCTGGAACGAGGGCAGAAGAGCGTACGGGGTCCGAATAGCCAGTTACGTCATTCAAAAGACATTTCATTTTCTGAATTCACCCATCCCTGCCGTTATTCCCGCCGAGACTCGATGTTTACGAGTGTAGTACCATGAAACGTAAGATAATAGTAATAACCATCCCATGGTCCGTATATCCACTCCTTAATTTCTAATTCCCTCCTCTTTCCGGTTCTGCTTAACGTGTAGCCGACTGCTTCGAACACCACATCGAAATGCGAAAACGTTGGTTGCTATAATTAAGGTAATGATAAACAGTGGAAAAATTAAACCAACAAGGATAATAGATTTTTTCAATTTAAACCTCCCATTAAAGCTCATAAACATTGTCCTTATTTTAATAGATTTCGGCATGACCAGATGACGCGGCCGATGATAAGCTGGTCGAGATCGGCGAATTCACCTTACACAGAGCAGAGCAAAGCGGCGCGGCGTGTTAAACACGGTCAGTGTTAATGCGCTTGTTGGTGTCTGTCTCAGCTAAACAAATGCATGAATTAAAAAAGCGCCAAAAGCCGATGCAATGACGCCGCCAACACGACCCAAGGTTGTTACACGCGACAATGCCCAGGCCATTAACTTGCTAAAATTATTGCGTCCTATTACAGCGAAAAATACAGCTGCGACTATTGATAGCCAACCAATAACTTCAATTACAAACGGAT
>JAFDFH010000551.1 GCA_019309945.1 Deltaproteobacteria bacterium | reverse complement strand
GCTACCAACCCCGAGCCTTGTGTTTAACAGAACGACCGGGTCGCCTCTATGCCGAGGCTGGCTTTTGAAGGGCTTGAGCTGTGTGATGGGAAACTATCACGCACAGTTCTTAGGAAACTGGCTTCATGATACACACCTCCGTACGTTATTGAAAATCAAGTGTTTTTTGTTTTGGACTTTCTGAAAGCGGACGTTTTGGCAATTTAGAATGGGCAGCCTTTTTTATCGTTTCGGATTCAAGGTCCTTTTTAGAAATGATCCATGGAGCGCCAGAACAAATTTGTTTTGCGGGCAGAACCTTATGTTGTATAAGTCTATAAACTTTTGTTTTGCCAATGCGAAGCTTTAAGCTTGCTTTTCCCTATACGATTAAGAAATGCGACAATATGCTTATCCGGCATAATTCTAGCAAGTTCAGATATAATCTTTTTTGTTTCAACATCGGTCCTCAGCGGACTTTCACCAGATTTATTCTTTAACACCTCCAGTTCTGTATGCTCACCTCCTTCCCAGTGAATGGTTAATCTGATCTTTTGGTCCTTCAAATAAACAACTATTTCTTTGATAACCGTACGGATAATTCGCTTTTTTAGATCCGGAGAACTGCATGGATGATTCCATACACGAGGCAAATCTTGCGATAGTTCTCTAATCTCATTTTCCTCTTCGATCGAAAGCGGAGGGGCAATTTTTGTCAAGGCGCCAATCTCCTTCTCTAACTCCGTCACCTTAACAAGAGCATCATTCCAGTCTTTTTCCAATGTGGCTGCTACCAGACGATTATCAGGATCCACTGCATTGTATTGACGTTTTGCCCGTAAAGCTTCATAACGTGCCTGTTCCAACTCTAATTCACGTTGTCGCCTTACAGCTTTTGATTTATCGTTGATTTTCTTTATAGCTTTTACGGAAGCCTCTAACCCTATCGGAGACAATACTTCGAAGAGCTGTGCTGTAACTGCTCGGTCAACACGTAATCCTCCAAATGATACACATGCCTTCTCTCCTTTGCTATCCTGCTTGCTACTACAATGATAGCGCTTATGGCTGCCATTACGTCCCTGGTATCTAACAAATAACTTTCTACCACAATGCCCACACCTCAAAAGTCCTCCGAGCAACGCCTCTCCTCCACGAACAGAGCCCTTTACTACAGGCCTTTTCTTATTTGTGTTTTGAGCTAATGTATCGATGTTATATTGATATTGCTCCCATGTAATATAACCTTCATGGTGGTCTAATATCAAGACATCCCAATCCTTTTGTTCTTTACGAATCCCTTTCCTTAACCGCTTCCGTCCGTCTTTAAACTCTACCACGGTTTTTGTGCGACCATATACATATGCGCCGGCATAAATCGGGTTGTCCAGTATTCTCAATATGGTATTCGTAGAGGGAAACTTCCACCCAATGCCGCGCTCTCCTTTGCCATTAGAAACTATAGGTATTTCTATCCTTTCATCCAAAAGCCACTTATATACCTGGCGCATGGTACCATATTCTCTGAACTTGCTGAATACTAAATCTATCACCTCCCGAATTCGTTTATCTGGGTTTTTCTTCAGTTGATTATCTTTGGTTTTTATATAGGCTGCCGGTACAGTAAGATACAACTCTCCGCGTTTCGCCTTCTCTTGTATTGCCGCCTGAGAACGTTCTTTTAATAAACTTAATTCCATTGTGGCTCATTTCTCCCTTGAGGCCCAGGAGTAAACGATCGTTCGATAGATTAAGATCGTAAATAGCGTCTTGATCAACAAGAACTGTCCTCATTATACTGCACATTTCAAGCAGAGTATGCCATTCCCGACCGTTGCGGGCTAACCTTGATGCATCTATTGAAAAGATAGCCCCTACCTTCCCTTCACAAACAGCTGATAGCAGTTCCTGGAAACCTAATCTATCAACACATCCCGATGCTGTCGTACCTAAATCACTGTCTATTACTCGTACACATTCTTCACTCCAACCCAGTTCCTTTGCCCGCCCTACCAAACCATACTGTAGTCGCTGGCTCTCACGGTGATGAATGACTTGACCGGATGTTGACTGCCGAACATATATACATGCCTCCCGACCCATATGTTCAGTTGTTATTTTCTCTATCATGCTCATCCCCCTTTTGTCGATGGTAATTGTTTCCCTTACATCCTTGCCAGTAGGCCGATAGAAGATCTCCAAGAAGATTGCTCAATCTCTTTTGCGTTTCAACTGGAATTGAGATGCGAGATGGTATATGCTCCCATATGATCTGAAGTTGATGCTCTTTTCGTCTCTCCATTATCCCTCCTTGTTTTTGATTTGACTTTATCAGAAAAGGATGGGATTGCACTATTTATCAACAACCGCAAATTATGCAGAGCTCTAATTGATAGGGATGGGATT
>JAFDFH010000034.1 GCA_019309945.1 Deltaproteobacteria bacterium | reverse complement strand
GAATAAGGCATCGATCCTTATGGCCCCATCCAAAAGGCTGTACTGGGTGTGGACATGAAGGTGAACAAAATCAGGGGGGGAATTCGTCATAAGACTGTTCAACTATATTTTTTATGATGCATTCAATTTTTTACGAATTCATCAAGTTTGATGATCTTCTAATTATATGTCTCGGAATTTCTACAAGTTGGTGAAAATACTAGTATTTTAATTTCCATAACCGCCTCCGGCGGAAAAAAAACGAACAAGCTAGTCGAGACGGTAGTTCGGCGCCTCCTTTGTGATGATGACATCATGCACATGACTTTCGCGCAGGCCGGCGGCACTGATCTGTATAAATCGCGCTTTTTCCCTTAACTCCTCGATGGTCAGGCATCCGACATACCCCATGCCCGCTTTTAGTCCGCCAATAAGCTGGAAGATATTTGCGGAAAGTGAACCCCTGTATGGTACACGTCCCACAATACCTTCAGGAACCAATTTATCTTCCTCAGAGACATCACTCTGGTAGTACCTGTCTTTGCTCCCCTTTTTCATGGCCTCCAAGGACCCCATGCCCCTATAGACCTTGTAGCTGCGACCCTGATAAAGGATCGTTTCCCCCGGGCTCTCTTCCGTTCCGGCAAAAAGTCCTCCAATCATTACGACATGAGCACCTGCGCCGACAGCCTTTGTGATATCGCCCGAAAATTTAACACCCCCGTCCGCAATCAAAGGGATACCGGCCTTGTTTGATATGGCCCGGCAATTCATTATGGCGGTAATCTGGGGGACGCCCACGCCGGCCACGACACGGGTGGTGCAAATGGATCCGGGACCGATTCCAATCTTTACACTGTCAACACCCGCGTTAATCAGGTCTTCAGCACCTTTAGCCGTCCCGACATTACCAGCAATCAATTCTAGGTCCTTAAAGGTAAGCTTTAATTTCTTAACACCATCGATGACATTTTTCGAATGTCCGTGGGAGGTATCGATTAAAATCACATCCGCACCTGCCTTCAGCAAGTACTCCGTTCGCTCCACCATATCACTGCCCACCCCTACAGCAGCACCCGCCCTCAATCTGCCCATGTTATCCTTACAAGCGTTTGGATATTTTTTTATCTTTTCAATATCCTTTATCGTTATCATTCCGGTAAGCCGACCCTTTTTATCGACAACGAGGAGTTTTTCAATCCTGTGCTTATGAAGCAGCTTCTTGGATTCTTCGAGGGTAATTCCTGCAGACACCGTTATCAGGTTTTCACGGGTCATAACTTCCGACACCTTCTTGTCAAGCTCGGTCTCAAATCGTAGATCTCTGTTTGTTACAATACCCACCAAATGATCCGACTTTATAACTGGAACACCGGAAATGTGATACTTCTCCATTAACTTCAGCACTTCATGGACCGGCTTCTCGGGATGAATGGTAATCGGATCGACAATCATTCCGCTTTCAGATTTCTTAACTTTATCAACTTCGATCGCCTGGCTTTCAATGCTCATATTCCGATGTATGAAACCCAGGCCGCCTTCACGAGCCACACTGATGGCCGTATCTGCTTCTGTTACCGTATCCATTGCGGCACTTACAATCGGGATGTTCAGTGTAATGTTATTTGTCAGGCGGGTAATGGTGTTGACATCCTTAGGCAATGTGTCTGAGTAGTTCGGAATTAATAATACATCATCAAAGGAAAACGCCTGTTCGGGTGGTATCTTAACCATAAAATTCCTCCACAAAAAGATTTTGTTTAGCTAAATTGTTTTATATTTAAAAGAAATGACTCACTTGGAGGTTTTGAAACCGCTCATATGAAAAAAATGGTATTAACTTAGGCTAACTGTCTTTTTAATCCATTTTTGGAGCGTATGGCAGTATGATCTAAGTTAATGGCATTGCGAATGGAATAGCAAATGGATTTGCGTTTATCAATCCTTTATTTGTTATCTTGACAATGTCATAATGCTCGTAATAGAAAGCAGCGGGTTGGATTGCTTCACCTTTTTGCAACTGGCTCTTTAGAAAGAATTTTTTAGACGCAAAGCCCTTATCATGATTATCAAAATCAATCCCCAAAACCCTCAGGGGCGACTCATCCGAAGGGTCGTTGAAATCCTCAAAAATGGTGGCGTAATCGCCTATCCGACGGACACCTATTATGGGATCGGTTGTGATATTATGAACAAAAAAGCGATTCAAAAAATTTACCATTTAAAGCAGAGGAGCAAAAGCAAGCCATTTAGTTTTATCTGTTCGGGGCTGAAAAACATTAGCCATTATGCCAAGGTCTCCAATTATGCATACAAGAATATGAAACGGCTGTTGCCGGGTCCCTATACATTTATTTTGGAAGGCTCAAAACTTGTGCCGAAAATCATGTTGACCAATCGAAAAAAAGCCGGAATACGGGTACCTGACAATTCCATCTGTCTATGGTTGGTCGAAGAGCTGGGAAATCCGATCATTACTACAAGTGCAACGATGCCCGATGGAACGATTATTCATGACCCGTCTTTCATTCAGGATTTTTTTCACACCAGAATTGATGCCGTCATTGACGGCGGCCCTGTTCCAGGGCAACCTTCAAGCATCATCTCCCTCGTCGACGATCTACCCGAAATCATACGAAAGGGTTTAGGCGATACCAGTATTTTTGAGTGAGCCCTAAGTTCAAATCCGGCTGTTTGGAAAGAGGGGATGGGGTAAAAATATCTGAAGAGGTAAAGTCAGGATCCAGGGCTATATAAATAGCCGGAATACAAATAAGGATTGGTGATCTGTTTGGAAAACTCTTTTACGGAAGAATCCAGAATGTATTTCATGAGTGAAATTTTCTTTTTCTTCGCATATACAGTAGATATTTTTCCTTTAATTCCACCCATTTGTCCTGCCCATTCGATTGCATCTTCCAGGTTTCCGAGACGGTCAACAAGTCCGAAAGTTTGGGCCTCTTCGCCTGAAAAGATCCGTCCATCTGCAAGTGACTCAACTTTGTCCTGATCCATCTTTCTACCTTCAACCACAGCCATAACAAATTGCTTATGAATGGTATCCACAAAGTTCTGAAGAATCTTTCTTTCGGCTTCCGTCATCTTTCGCACCGGAGATCCCGTATCTTTATATTTTCCGCTTTTAAAAACCACCGGAACCAATCCGATTTTGTCGAGAAGCTCCTGAAAATTCGTAAATCCGATGATCACCCCGATACTGCCGGTTATCGTGCCCGGGTTGGCTACAATTCCGTCCGTTCCTGCAGCAATATAATATCCTCCCGAGGCTGCTACGGCCCCCATGGAGGTAACGACTTTTTTGAAAGGAATGGTTTTTCTGATCTCCCTGAAAATTTCCTGGGAAGGCCCTACCCCACCCCCTGGAGAATCAACGCGAATCACGATGGCCTTGATTGAATCATCTTCACGAAATCGTTTAAGATATTGAATTACATCTTTGGAGTCGACAATCATTCCGTTCAACTCGATGATGCCGACTTTCTCTCCAAACTCAAATGGAGTTCTTTTGAAGCCAAACACCAGCAGCACGGACATCCCCACGATAACAACGGCAACAATTGATGAAAAAATCAAAAAGAAGAAAAGATACGGATGCCTTCGGGAAAACATGATGTTATCAATATTTCTTATGGGTTGATTGCGATGAACGTAATTCTCAAAAACTTATGGTTAAACGGTTAAACCTACCAGCTGAGTCATCCGCTAATTTTTTTCAAATCTGCGTTATGCTCAAAATTTTATCCTCGGAATATCAACTATATGCCTGTGGTAAAATTTTTCGCCTTCCTTGACCTTGAACAAACTGAAATGTTTTGAAACTGGCTCGTTTATTTATCGTTTATTTTGTCTTGAAGATTCTCCCTTAAGATTTCACCAAAAGTCGAAGTCGCCGGGCCTATATTATCGACATATTCTGTAAGCAGCGTTTGTTCATCATCGATCTCAAGTCGCTTGACAGAAAGGCCGATTCGTCGTTCATCGCTGTTGATATTCATCACCTTGGCAGTAATGATATCCTTCACGTTGAACATTCCTACAGGGGTTTTTATTTTCTCTTTACTGATTTCAGATACATGGACAAGTCCTTCGATTCCCTCTTCCAGCTCCACAAAAACCCCAAAATCGGTAACATTGGTGACCGTACCGGTTATCTCTTTTCCCACTTCATAACGTTCTCCAACGGTTTCCCAGGGATCGGGCTGTAACTGCTTGATACCTAGCGAGAATCTTTCGCTCCCCTTTGCAATTTCGAGAACAATTGCCTGCACAACATCCCCTTTCTTGTATAACTCAGATGGATGCTTGATACGCTTGGTCCAGGAAATGTCTGAAATATGCACAAGACCATCAATGCCCTCGTCAATCCCGATAAAAAGACCAAAATCGGTGATGTTCTTGATTTTACCTTCAATGGTGGTCCCTACAGGATACTTTTCACAGATAACATCCCACGGATTTGGAATCACCTGCTTCATCCCTAAAGAGATGCGTCTGTTTTCAGGTCTGATGTCAAGTACAACAGCCTCAACGACTTCGCCGGCCGAAACGACCTTGGAAGGGTGGCGAATCTTACGGGTCCATGACATCTCAGAAACGTGAATCAAACCCTCGACACCTTCTTCCAATTCCACAAAAGCACCATAATCTGTCAGACTGACAATCTTTCCTGTAACTCGCTCCCCCAAGGGGTATTTTTCTGTGGCTGTAGACCATGGGTCCTCAGTCAATTGTTTCATGCCCAGGGAAACTCTTTCTCTTTCAATATCGAGATTGAGAATCTTAACCGCTATCTTATCGCCCACCGCAAAAAGCTCTGAGGGATGTTTAACCCGTCCCCATGAGATGTCCGTAATGTGGAGCAGACCGTCCACACCCCCAAGATCTACAAATACGCCATACTCTGTAAGGTTTTTTACAATCCCGTCAACAACATTACCTTCTTTTATGGCTTCCAAAGTTTCAGCCCTTTTGGACTCACGAGCCTCTTCGAGAAGGGCCCGTCGCGATAAAACGATATTGGATCGTTTGCGATTATATTTTAGGATCTTAAAAGAAAAGGTCTTTCCCACCATATCATCAAGGTTTCGGATTGGACGCAAATCAGCCTGTGATCCCGGAAGGAATGCCTGAACACCGATATCCACAGAAAAGCCACCTTTGATACGGTTTATAATGACGCCTTCGATCGTCTCTTCTTTGTCATAGGATTGCTTGATCGCTTCCCATATTTTGACTGTGGCAGCCTTTTCTTTGGAAAGAATAACAACTTCATCTTCGTCATCCCACCATTCAACCATGACCTCGACCATATCGCCCACATCGACAGTTATATTCCCGTCTTTATCTTTGAATTCATGAATGCGAATCTGCCCCTCTGATTTATACCCGATGTCAACCAGCGCGTAATCCTTATCCACAGATATTATCTTTCCGGTAACAACCTCTCCTTCCCGAAAACGCTTGAAACTTTCCTCGTACATACCCATCAGGTCTTCTTGAGTGTCTTCAGCACTCTCAATATCTTCCTTTACTCCGTCTTCAGCACTCTGAGTATCTTCCTTTACTCCGTCTCCAGCACTCTGAGTATCTTCCTTTACTCCGTCTCCAGCACTCTGAGTATCTTCCTTTACTCCGTCTCCAGCACTCTCAATATCTTCCTTCACTCCGTCTTCAGCACTCTGGGTATCTTTCTTCACTCCATCTTCAACCGGCAGATCAGAATTTAACGTTTCATTCGGCTGTGTACCCGCTGACTCAGGTTCTGCATCTGCTGACTTCTGGAAATCACTTTGATTTTCTTGTTCGGTTGAATCGTTTTTTTTAACATCTTCCATGGAACCCCCCCTTGGCCTATTTTAACGCTAACTTAGATTGTATAACCTAAGAAATATATCAGACTATTATAAAAAAACAATAGTTATTTTCATTCATACCAAAATATTTCAATACGACATGCGGTTCCAAATATCGAGATGCCGTAACTTCTCAAAAACTTATGCTTAAACCTACCAGCGGAGTCATCCGGCATTTTTTTTCAAAGCGGGCAACTATCGGACTACTTAGCGAGATCTGGATTTGAAGGATGAAGACGGTCTTCGATGAAGGACAGCATCCGTTCGACAACCTTATCAGCAGATAATTCAGATGAATCTATGATTATCGCGTCGCGCGCCGGCTTCAAGGGCGCCAATGATCTGGAACTGTCATTTTCATCCCTGCGTTGCATGTCTTTCTCGACTTTCGCAAGTGTCTGCGAAGATGTAGATGCCAGTTCAAGATATCTTCGCCGAGCCCTTACCTTGAGAAATGCATTCAAAAAAAACTTGACATCCGCATCGGGGAACACGACGGTCCCCATATCGCGGCCCTCAAACACAGCGCCTTTGCCCCTCCCCATTTCCCTTTGGAGATTCAGGAGATATTTTCTCACAACAGGTCTTGCAGAAACTGCCGATGCCAGCATCGATATTTCGGATGCTCGGATTTGATCCGTGATGTCCGAACCCTGGGATAAGATCCGTAACCCTTTTTCACCGGTTACAAATTTTATGCTCAGCGTGCTGCAAAGACGCTTCAAGCCGTCATCGTCATCCGGACTTGTTCCGGTGCGTTGCACTTCAACCGCAACGCTCCGATAGAGTGCCCCCGTGTCAATATACCTGTAACCCAGACGGTCTGCAAGCATCCGGCTCGTCGTTGTTTTGCCTGAACCGGCGGGACCATCGATTGTAATCAGAAGGCTTTTCTTCAAGTTCTTATACTTCTATGTTTGCAATTGTTTTAGAACATTTTCCAATGCCTTGACAAAACGTATATTTTCTTCACGAAGTCCGATATTCACTCTAAGATAGCGAGGATATCCATAGGACTTCATCGAACGGGTAATAATCCCCTGTCCGAGTAGAAGCTTGAAAACTTTATCTGCATTTTTTTTGAGGTCAATGAGAAAAAAATTTGTCTGTGTCGGAAAATAGCGGATTCCCAGGTGCTCCAAAGCATCATACATAAAATCGATTTCTTTATGAACAAGACCGATGGTTTTTTTTAAAAAAGCGCTATCATTTAAGGCTGCTCGCGCCCCAATCTGAGCCAGGCAATTTGTATTAAACGGGGGTCGGATCCGGTTTAGCAAACTTGTTATTTCCTCCGGCATCACCCCGTATCCGATTCGAAGCCCGGCCAGGCCATAGGCCTTGGAAAAAGTGCGAAGTATCACCAGCAACCTGTTCTCATCAAAATACTCAAGAGCAAACGCGCAGTTTTTATCCTTAACGAATTCGATGTAGGCCTCGTCCACAATAACGATGACGCTGGGGGGAATCGTTTCAAGAAAGCGTTCAAAATCTTTCTTTGAAACAATCGTTCCGGTCGGATTGTTGGGATTATTCACAAAAACCATACGCGCCCGGGATGTCATGCGCTCTTTCAAACGATCCAAATCGATGGTCAGTCTCTTTAATGGAACATAAGTAGGTGATGCGCCAACGCTACGGATCATGATGTCATACATGAGAAATGAGGGCTGAGGTAAAATCACTTCATCGCCAGGACTGAGCAGTGCGGTGGCAAGCATTCCAATAATCTCATCAGACCCGTTTCCCAGAATGATATTTTCTGTAGAAACGTCCAGTGTTTCAGAAAGCGCTTTAATTAAATCATGCCCGCTTCCATCAGGATACCGGTTACAACTTTTCAGAGCACCTCGAATGGCCTTCACTGCCATTGGCGAGGGACCCAGTGGATTTTCATTGGAAGCAAGTTTTACCGGGTTTTCCATCCCATATTCTCTCTCAAGCGCTTCAATGGGTTTACCCGGGGAATAGGGTTTTATCGATAATATATTCTCAGGAACGGATAACTTCATCTTTTAAATCCTGTGCAATCTTTCTTCCTTCTTCAACAGCCTTCATGTTGAGCGGTAAAAGCTTTTCTTTTTTTAAAAACTCGCCTTTGACACAATCGCGCATACAGTCGAAATCAACAATTTTAGTACGGAAAACAAATGCAGCCAGCGCGACGATATTCGCTGCTCTCACATTGCCGATACGCTTGGCAATATCTGTAGCCGGTACGATAAGCTCGTCGACATCATCGCGGCCGGAACCAATGGGAATCAATGAACGATTGATCAATATAACACCGCCGGGTTTTACCTGGAGCGCAAATTTTTCCAGGGACGGACGGTTCATGGCAACCAGATACATCGGATTCCTGATAATCGGCGAACCGATGGGCCGGTCACTGATCACCACCGTGCAATAGGCGGTCCCGCCCCTCATCTCCGGACCATAAGACGGTATCCAGGCAACCTCACAACCTTCCTCCATGGCCGCGTGGGCGAGAATCTTACCAATCAATAAAATCCCCTGTCCGCCAAACCCGGCAAACATCACTTCATTTTGCATTCCCGCCTCCCTAACCCGGCCAAACCGGCCTCCGGCTCGTATGGCCTACGGCTCGGAGAGAACCAAACAGGTTTTTGTTTTTTGCGTTTCAAAGATAACTATAAAGCGCCTACGCTTCTTCCAAGACTGCGCTTGGAAAAAGTGGTCCCTTCGGGGCAACTGTAACGGTAAAAACCCGAACTACAAATGCCTAAAATGCCTAAAATGCGCTAAAGTGCCTAAAATTAAGGATGTTAGTCATTATATAAAAAGAAGCTAAAATTCCAATTTTGAGTTAGCGAGCATCCCGTATCGGGTATCGGCGCAAGTGGAAAAAACGTAGATTGCAAACATCGACAACAAATTGTCGCTATCGCGCCGCTAAGCGCCTAAACTACTCGGGTGTTTTGTATTCGCCCAGTTTATAATAGGGCAGCATGATATCCTCTGCCCATTTGAGCGCCTCTAACGGTGTGAGACCCCAGTTGGTCGGACAGGTGCTCACCACCTCCACCAGACTGAAACAGCGACCTTCCAATTGATAGGTAAACGCTTTTTTGATGGCTTTCTTGGCTTTGACAATATACTTTGGCTTTAGCACCGTTTGCCGGGTAATATATCCGGTTGTCTCTAATGCTGCAAGGAGCTCAGCCATCTTAATGGGCATCCCGACATCCTCAACATTACGCCCCAAGGGTGAGGTCGTGGTCCGCTGATCCGGCATGGTTGTCGGTGCCATCTGGCCACCGGTCATGCCGTAAACCGCGTTGTTGACAAATATCGTCGTAAACTTTTCGCCCCGGTTGGCGGCATGAATAATCTCCCCCATTCCAATGCTCGCCAGGTCACCGTCCCCCTGGTATGTAAAAACAATAAGGTCCGGACGGACCCGCTTGATTCCTGTGGCCATTGCCGGTGCCCGACCGTGGGCCGCTTCCTGAAAGTCAAATGTAAAATAATTATAGGCGAGAACCGCACAGCCCACAGGGGCTATTCCAACCGTACGGCCCCGGATACCCAGTTCATCAATCACTTCCGCCACCAGTCGATGAATAATACCGTGGGTGCATCCCGGACAATAGTGGGTATGCTGGTCGGAAAGGGCTTCCGGTTTCCTGTAGGTCTTGGCCATTATATCCGCTCCTTTTTACGTTGCTCCGACGAGCGCTCTCGCTACATCCATTATCTCTTCCGGCGTCGGCACATCACCGCCGCACGTTCCATACCACTCGACCGGTCGTTTTCCCTGAACGCATCGCTCTACGTCTTCCACCATTTGCCCCATGCTCATCTCGATACTCACAACCACCTTGCAGTTCTTTTTGAGGGCGGCGTCGCGTACCGCTTTTTCAGGAAACGGGAAAAGCGTCTGGGGCCTTATCATGCCTACTTCGAGTCCTTCCGCCTTTAAGTTGTCGATGCTTGTCCTGCATACCCGGCTCATTGTCCCATAACTTACGATCAGGAGGCTATAACCCGAATCTATATTATAAGATTCGTATCGGATCTCTTCCCTTTTCATCCGCTCGTACTTGGCTTTCAAAATGAGATTATTCGCGTTCAGCTCTTCAGGATTTAAAAAAAGCGTCTTTACCAGGTTGCGGGTATCGCTCTTGCGGGTATCCATACCGCTGGTGGCCCACTCATCATTGTTGGCAGGTTCCGATCTGAGATGGTCCGGAAATTCAACCGGTTCCATCATCTGTCCAATCAAACCGTCACCCAGTATAATCACTGGGTTACGATATTTCTCGGCAAGGGGAAATGCCATCATCACCATTTCAACAGCTTCCTGAATGCTTGCCGGTGCCATCACAAGCATCCGGTAGTCTCCATGTCCGCCGCCTTTTGTCGCTTGAAAATAATCCGCCTGGGACGGAAGAATTCCTCCCAGCCCGGGACCGCCCCGCATAATGTTTACAAACACCACCGGACACTGAGCCGCTGCGATATAGCTGATACCTTCACTCATCAGGCTTATTCCCGGGCTTGATGAGGTGGTAAAAACCCTTGCGCCACAAGCTGCAGCACCGAATACCATGTATGACACCGCAACTTCACTCTCCCCCTGCAAAAACACGCCACCCGCTTCCGGCATTCGACGGGCGAGATATTCAGCGATCTCGGATTGCGGTGTAATCGGATAGGCGAAATAGTTCAGACATCCCGCCCGAATGGCAGCCTCGCCGATCGCCTCGTTCCCTTTCATTAATATTTTACTCAACGCTTTCCTCCGTTTACCCTCACGCTGCCGTATCTTCAGCAAGCTTGGTAATTGTGATCGCCACATCAGGGCACATAATGCAGCAAGTTGTACAGAAAATGCAGTCTTGAGGTCGAGCCTGATAGGCCGGATAATAGCCCATTTTATTCATTTCATCAGAAATTTCCAGGACATTTTTAGGGCAAACAGCGACACAGAGCCCGCATCCCTTACATCGATCAACGTCAATAAAGTGTTTGTAGGCCATAACCGTTAACTCCTGACTCCGCAACATAATTTAAACGCCGTCTTGCATGGTATTCAATCATAAGGCAGTCATCAAGCCCTTTGCTTTTTTCCACGGTGGAACCAACTGCCTTTCAATGGGCAAAACAGGACACGCAAAGCGATCTGTATCTATTTGGAGCAAAAGATTTGCAGACGCGGTAATAAAAACAAGGGGCAGTCCACTCCCCTTAGTCAAATCAGTAAAAAAATCATACCCCCTGTGGATATCATCCGCCGTTGTTTCATCGATCAGGTTGGCATTGCCGATCATCCCTGTAACCGCCAACTTGGAAGCGTTTTCTATCTCCCTGCGAATTCTTAAACATCCCTCTATGGTTTCTGTAAAAGGCCGAAAGGGGTTTACGACCTGAAGCATATGAATTCGTTTTTGCCTGAAAGAATCCGCAAGCGTTCCAAGCACGGTAGCGCCCACATCATCACCACCGACATCGAATATCGACAATTGCCCGGGTTGACGGATCATGCCCGCGATAACCGGGCTTAAAATCGGAAGATCGGCCCTCAGATACTGTTCCGGAGGTACAACCACATCAATTCCCAATTTACAAAGCCGTTCCTTAACCTCACGTACTCGAAAGTAAGGGTTCACCAGGTCAAGGTCCGCAATTCGGACATCCAAACCTGCCCGCTTCCGATTCACGGCAAGATTGATGGAAACTTCGGTCTTTCCGCTGCCGTAATTTCCGACGATGACAACAATTCCGTTCAGATTAATTTCCACTGAACCATCCACTAATAATATCAAAATTTGCAACGCCTTGACATGTTAAAATGCCAAATTGTCGGCCAAATTAACTTTTGTATTTTTAATTTATACCTGTGTCAAGCTATTTTAGCTACATGATCTATTCACTGGGGATCTATTCAGCTTGACATTAGTCGATGTTATTACCTATTTTACAGGAATTAAGATCGCGAGTTTAATATAAAGTAAAAGAAAATAACTGAAATTCCACGGTGAACAAGAATCACATGTTAAATAATTTCAAACTCACCATCGAATATGATGGAAGCCTTTATCACGGCTGGCAGCGGCAGAAAAATGATCGCACCATCCAGGGAGAAATTGAAAAAGCGTTACAAACCATGTCCGGAAAGGAAGTCGTCCTGATTGGATCAGGACGGACGGATGCGGGCGTACACGCGATGGGACAGGTTGCAAACTTCTCCCTTGAGACACAGCTTAAGACTGAAAATTTTCAGCGGGGACTTAACAGTCTCCTGCAAGAAGATATCGTCATAAAGGCTTGCAAACAGGTCGATCGAAGGTTTCATGCCCGCTATGATGTAAAAAGTAAAACTTACAAATACAGGATCCTGAATCGCCCGATTCCTCCTGCCATCGGCAGACAATATGCTTGGTTTATACCCAAACAATTGGATCTTGAAGCCATTGGGCGTGCAATCCGTTACTTGATCGGTTTTCATGACTTCAAAGCCTTCGAGGGCGCGGGCAGTCCCAGGTCTAACACAATCAGGCATGTTTTTAATGCGGATCTGATAGAGGAAGAACACGGATATCTTGTCTTTGAAATAGAAGCGGACGGATTCCTGAGATTTATGGTGCGCAATATCGTTGGTACGCTTGTGGATGTGGGGCTTTTAAAAATCACACCGCATGATTTTAAAAAAATACTCCATTCCAAAGATCGCGATCAAGCCGGGTTGACAGCACCACCTCATGGATTGTTCTTGATGGCAGTAAAATACTGAATAGAAATGCAGAAAGGAATAAAAAATTGCTGTTAGAAGAAAATAGCTGCTACTGTTTAACTTTGTTTTTCATTTCCTGTATTTTCTGATTGTAAAATGCGATGACCTCTCTTCTGTTCAGCATTCCAATAAGTGAACCAGGATCATCA
>JAFDFH010000254.1 GCA_019309945.1 Deltaproteobacteria bacterium | reverse complement strand
AGGGGAATCAATGAAGGAAAAGAAAGAAAGGGGACATTAATGCAGGGTCGTGGAGGTGTTCACCCCCACCCTGGCGGCCAGTAATTGGATCTTGAGGTGTTTAAACATTTCAACCAATTTAGCAGGATAGGGTGATGAATCCTGTTGATCGGGCAAACTTGCAAGTGTCTCCAGCAGATTCAAATCTTCCGGCAACAGATAATCATTATACTTCAACCAACACGATTTCAAATCTTTACAAAAATCAACATTTCGATTTTCCAATAAGAAGATGGACATAAATTCTATAAGCTTGCGACATACAAAAAGCGCCCGGGTCCAATGGTGTGGAATGGCCACCTGATAATTTTCCGGATCGGCAATGTCCGCATTTATCTTAAAAAAGTAAAAATAGACCTGGGGCAGGCCCAGTCCCATCTCAATCAGCATCTGCGTCGCAAGGTAGTTTTTAAGCGCGCATTCAAGGTTTTCAACCACTTCCCGCATATGGTTCTCTGCTAATCCGGTGACCGGCATTATCGGAAAAAGTTCCCTTTTGAAATTACAGCAATAAAACTCCGACTGAAGTTTTTGGATGCAAAGGGCCATCTCACGCTCCAGCATTCCCTGTAACGCCAGATGGGTAATGTCTTTGAGACACGCTTTACATAAATGAATGCTAAAACGATCTTCTTGCCTTTCAGATAAAATCGTTCCGGCATAAGACCTTTTGGGGTCATCTTTAAAGGCCCCGTGGGTCGGATAGAATATCAATTCGATAACAAGGGGTGGGTAAACCACCGTCTTTTTAATAAACTCATCCATAACATGCTGAGAATACGATTGAATTTCTTCCTGGAGAATGATTTGCGAGTTACGCTTTGATTCTGTCACGCAATGACTCCTATTTTCCGTCGCGTTGATAAAAAAGAGTATAGGCTGGTCTTACGGCCGTGTAAACCCAGTTTTTTGCGAATATTTTTCCGATGGGTCTGGATGGTTTCAATGGAGATATTCAATGTATCGGCGATGTCTTTGCTTGAATAGCCGGCCTGAAGATAATGACAGATTTTCATTTCCGAACGCGTTAGCCTGATAAATCCGATGTCAAGTTCTCTGGGAAAGGTTTTGGTGAGACCCAGTAAATGCTCGCGAATAATATCCAGATAACTGTTTTGCATGTCCTTAGAGGGTTCTTTTCTAATCCTGTCCAGGGCCGGAAACAACAGGGTTTCGATCTTGTGAGCAATGAGCTTGTCCTGTCCGGTCTTTTCTTTTTCAATTGAACTCATCACATTACGTAAGGTAATATACATCTCGCGCCTTTGGGATTTTTCCCGGGCCAGGCTTTCCTTTAAGGCGGTGTACGCCCTTAGATCTCGGACAATAACAAAACAGTGAATTTGATCGTCTAAGCCCATGCGTTTGATCGCCAGTTCGATGGGAAAAACCTCGCCGCTGCCGTCCAGGCCGTTCAGCTTTCCTTTCCAGTTCGCATTTTCCCCCATGCCCTGACAAATCTCGTGCAACGTATTTTGATCCTGCGGTTCCAGCAGGCTTTGAAAATCTGCATTTAAAATCTTCTCAAAAGGCATTTTAAAGGTTGTGCACGTTTGTTGATTGATCTCAATGATCTTCAGATCCTTGTCTATCAATAAGATACAATCTCCAGATATCTGCAAGAACGAACGGAAAAGCATTTCATAAGTAGCGGCAGGAAACTGGATTTCAGGTCTCATGGGTATTAACCGTTCACGGAACGTTGAAATTAGAAAAGAGAAATTGGAAATTTGGTCTTCATGCTTTTGTACCGTTGATGAACGTATTCAATTGGGGGCCGAGTTTTTCAACTATTGCTTTGTATTCTGGTAACCGTTCACGGGTTCAGAGGTTCGAAGTTCAATGCAAATCTCAACCGTTGATACGTCAAACCTGAATTTTGATATAATCTTTGTAACTACTCACGTAGTCAGGCTGAAGCTGTTTAGACTGAAGCTTGCATGCCTCTGGCATGGCTGAAGGGGTCAGAAAAGCACAATTGCCGTACTTTGGCGGAATTATCTGATTCTTGCATCAAACACGGCTTTAAAATGCGCTTTTTCCTAACAGTCTTCAGCCTTCAGCCTATCCACCTGAGTAGTTACTAATCTTTATCAGCATATGGATTTTAAGACAAGGCCTTTTTGTCGAAGAGACAGGGTAAACGCATTTGAATCCCAATACAGGGAGAACGCTCCGCGACGGCGTGTATCTCTAATTCGTCGCTAAATTATCCCATTGATTTTTTAAGTCATAATTTCATTCGGCTCGGGCTAACGCGTGCTAAAGCCCTTCAAACAGTCAGTCGGTTTCCAAGAGAAACACGCCGTCGCTACGCTGCACAGAAATCAAATGCGTTTACCCTGGTCGAAGGGACCGCTTCGCTCCAAAGATTAAATCACTTTAATGGATGCGGATTTTAGAATTTGGTTCCGAATACGTTGGGCAGAAAGCTGTTTGGTTCCGTTTTGTTTTGGTGAGGGAATAGAAAAAGATTGAAACGTATGTTATGGGAGGCTTTATTTTTGAGAAAACTGCTGAACTATTACGATTTTCTTATTCAACCAGAATAATCGCGTAGTAACTGTAGGCTTCACAATGATGTTGGGCGATTCGCGGGGTTCGGCCAAGTTTTTTGAGGGTTCCAATGACGTCAATGGAAAGGGACTCGAGGGACGGTCGCCTTTCCGCGGGGAACCGGCAATCCTCGGGGTAGGCGCATTCCTTACAAAGGGCACAGGCTTCCCCGACCAGGCTAAAGGCTTTATAATACCCGTCCAGAAAGAGGGCCCGCTCCAGACTGATGGTCCCCTTCCAGGAACGAATTTGCCTCAAGCGCTTCTGGTGATTATTTTTATAAAACTCCGGGAAATGCTGTGTGCCGACCAAAAGAAATGCCAGGGAATATTCTGAAAGGAGCTGTTCAACCTTGTCCAAACCAGGTGTGGCCGGCGGGCAGCACCAGCTGGTGCCGTACCGGCTGCAGCCGTAACGGCATTTGAGACTGACCCACTGGGCCACATTAATTTCCTTCGGAGAAAATGGAATGATCTCCTCGATGTTAAAACGCTTCCCCTTCTCCAGCAGATCTTTTAACAATGGAGCAGGGACACCCCAATCCGGTCTGAATGGAAGAATGTTTTTATTCATTTTCTAAACCGTATGACGGCTTCCTGGGGCAACGCCATTTCCAGGACGACTTCCGCTGCTTTGAGAATCGCCGTCGGGTAAATACAGGAAGTGTGGCAGTTCGCCATTTCAGCGGCTTTATATACGGGGTTGCGTGTCACAGGTAAAAAGAGTTCGGCCATGGTCATTTCATCAAGGATCGAGGCCATGCCTTTGATCTGCTGGCATCCCGACTTGAGCTCAATTTTGACCGAATAGCGACCCACCTTATGCACCCGAATAGAGCCGGGGAATCCGCAAATCCCCGGCTCTACGATTACCTGAACGATGTCTTGCTGTTCATTTGTCTGAATCTCCATCCTAATAACAATCCTTAAGGAACTATTTCATGTGGGTATCCTTAGGAACGATTTGGTCTTTCATCTGGTGGAGAATTTCAGGTGCTACCAGTCCCTCCAGGTGGGGGAATTCATCGGTCATATGGGGCAGCTGCATGGCCTCCATGAACTGTTGCTGAAAATCAGATTCCACCGTGAGTTCGATGTATTCTACGTTCCGGGAGCACCAGTCGGATTCGATGCGCTTTTTAACATCCAAAAGCGCCGCCCGGCACCCATCGCCGGCCGCATTGCCCACCCCCTGGATCATATCAATCGGACAATCCGGGAAAAGTCCCATGATCAGGGCTTTTTCACGGTCCACGTGGGTCCCGAAAGCACCGGCGATCTTTACGCAGTCCGGATTTTCCAGGCCCATGCGCCGCACCATGAGTTTACAGCCCGCATAAAGGGCGCCCTTGGCCAGCTGGATCTGGCGGACGTCTTTCTGGGTAATCACAATGTCTTTCTCAATGGAAGATTCTTCTTTCCAGGCCAGAACGAATTCCGGCATCTTCGTATCCGGATTCCTGCGGCTTCGATTGGATTTTTGTTCTTTGGCGAACACACCGGTCTTGGTGATAACACCGGAACGGTAAAGTTCGGCCAGCACGTCAAGGATTCCGGATCCGCAGATCCCCTTGGCCTGCATTTCTTCGGGTTTGGAAAATTTCCGGAAGGCATCCCGGCCGATCACCTTGTAATTGACCTCGTGGGTCTCCGGATCGATTTCAATCCGTTCGATGGCCCCGGGTGCCGCCCGCATGCCGAATGACAACTGGGCGCCTTCTAAGGCCGGTCCCGTGGCACAGGATGAGGAAATCAATTTGTGCCGGTTGCCCAGTACCAGTTCACCGTTGGTTCCAATATCGATAATGAGCTGATTTTGTTCGCCCTTATAGGGCTCTTCCGCAAGTAACACGCCCACGTTGTCCGCGCCCACAAATCCGGCTTCAATGGAAAGGACAAACACGTAAGCCGATGGCGTGATATTAATTCCTATGTCCCGGCACTTGATATTCATGCTGTGGTGGAGTACCGGCGGAAAAGGTGCCAGACCCACAAATTCCGGATCGAGCTGGAGCAGGATATGATGCATGGCCGTGTTGCCGCCCAGGGTGAGATCCTCAATGTCATCCCGGGTGAGGCGAAGATAGGTTTTACCCTCCTCCGGCGCCTCTACATATTCATCCGGCGCATCTTTCTGCCCCTTTTTCTTTTTTTTCTTTTTCTTGGGTGGATAGGTGCCTGCAATGGCCTTGTCGATCAGCTCGTTGATCCCTTCAATGAGGTCCTCGCTCATCCGCTGAAGACCATCTTCGTTCATCATGTGAAAAGTGATCCGGGCCATGACGTCTTCGCCGTACTTGCACTGGGGGTTCATCATGGAAACCGTGTCGAGGACCTCCATGGTGGTGAGGTCACAAAAATACCCGGCGCAGGTAGTGGTTCCAATGTCGAAGGCAATCCCGTATGTTTTTTCCTGTTTGCCCGGTCGGAATCGAATAACTTCTTTGTTGTTCCAGACGCTCACGGTCACAGACCAGTCGCCATTGCGCAGGGCGTGGGGTAGCTGCCGCAGGGCAAACAGATCGGCCGTCAGGTTGGTAAGGCCGTGTTCCCTTTCCAGTGCATTGCAAACCCGTTCAAAGTCACCGAGAGGCTCCTCGAAGGTCGGCGGGTCCACCTGGGCATAATAAACCCTCACGGCCGGGTTCCAATCGATGGGGATATCCCGTGCGGCCTTGCTCACCACCTGTTTACCGGCCCGGGACTCTTCCGGCACAAATACCAACATATCCCCTTCGACCTTGGTCACACAGCCCAGCCGATAACCTTTGGCCTTATTCTCAGCGTTGATGAACTTGTCTTCTTCCTCCTGCCATTCGTTGGTATGGCCCATGCTGGAAGTAATATTGTATTTCTCATAATGGCCTTCCTCAATGCGGATAATGCATTTACCGCAAACCTTTTTCTCTCCGCACAGCGCCTCGATATCAACTCCCAGTTTCCTTGAAGCTTCAATCAGGGTAATGCCTTTAGGAACCTCACCCCTTTGGCCGGAAGGTTGGAAAATAATTGTTGCTGTATCCTCTGACATTCGCAGTTCTCCTTTGTTTCATTTTGCTCAGCCGAACATTGCTTCAACTCAGCTGGAAGTTAATCATAATATGGCTCAGGAGGAATCCCCTTGGCCTCCACAACCACCGTCTCGCGCAACGGTCGCAGTACCATCCGGGCAGGTCTTCTGACTTTCCCGCCCTTTCAGCAGCCTTCCCGTCCCTGGTGAATTCGTTAAATCGGTGAATGCTGAAATGGTCAATTAGACAATCGATTTGACCCCATCTTCCAACGATTTGACGATCTTTCTAATTTTCTATTTCACCAAATTTAGACAGTGGCACACAAAAGCTAAAAGGGTTCCCTGTTTCTGCTAGAAAAAAAATTGAAACGGGCGGGATCACAGCGGCGGGACCGCGACGGCACAACCGTCTTCCCTATTAAACCCCAAGGATACCCGAATGGTTCTATTTACGAGGAGGAGTAAGGATGATCATCCTGTCCCCCGTTATTGACCCATTCGTTTTGAATTAAAAAACTTAGCACTAAAAATATAGACAAGGGGATCGGTCTTTTTAAAGCAATCCCCTTGTCTGTGTTAACCTACGATTAATAAAAGTAATAAATCAGCCCCTGAAGTAAATCAAAACAAGGATCCCCCCAGGGCCGTGTGTTTACACAAGCGTGTCGCACCGAAAAATCCATTACTACTTCTTCTGCCCTTCAATCTCTCTCAATCTTCCAACCATCTTGATGCCCTCGGCCACCGCGTTACCGGCGGACTCGGCATAACCGTCAGCGCCAAAAATTGCCGCCACGTCCTTGGTCACCGGCGCGCCGCCCAGCATGATGGCCACATCCGGATTCTTCTCCTTGATCATCTTGATAACCTTCTTCATACCCAGCATGGTGGTGGTCATCATCGCGGACATGGCCACAACCTCGGAATCGGTACGAAGCTGCTCTTTCACGAAATTTTCAAGGGGAACGTCCCGGCCCAGATCGTATACATCCCAGCCGGCCACGTCAAACATCATTTTCACGATGTTCTTGCCAATGTCGTGGACGTCGCCCTGGATACTCCCGATGACAACCTGCGAAGCGGATTTGCCTGTGTCTTTGGGAACGTGGGGTCTAAGGATCTCGAGACCCTTGTACAGC
>JAFDFH010000253.1 GCA_019309945.1 Deltaproteobacteria bacterium | reverse complement strand
GCACCGGTCAAAGGAAGGCTATGGATTGCAAATCAACCATATTACAGATGAAGCATTGCCCCAAGGGATCAATCTTATTATCACGGCGGACTGTGGATCTCACAGCCACGATGCGGTTCAAGCGGCACGGAACGCTGGAATCGACGTAATCATTACGGACCACCATAACATCCCCGAAAAACTGCCTATGGCCGCCGCTGTTTTAAATCCAAAACGTCTTGATTGCCCGTCGGGTTTTAATTATCTCGCCGGCGTCGGTGTTTCATTTTATCTCCTGATCCACCTCCGCAAACACCTTCGCGACAAGCATTTCTGGCATAACCGGCCGGAGCCGAACCTCAGAAATTTTTGTGATCTTGTTGCCCTGGGGACCATAGCCGACATCGTTCCGCTTGTTGAGGAAAACAGGATATTTGCAAAAACCGGAATCAAAGTAATCAATTCTGGAAACCGGCCGGGTTTAAAAGCCCTGATGCAAGTGTGCGGGATGAACGCGAAACCGGCCAATACAACAGATATTGCATACCGGCTGGCTCCCAGGCTAAACGCGGCCGGCAGGATAGCCCATGCCAAAACCGCTGTTGATCTCTTAACTACTCAAAATTACGAAACAGCAAAGCAAATTTCCGGTGCCCTCAATTATATGAACATCAAAAGGCAGGCAATTGAAAATGAAATCCTAAAAGAAATCAAGACTTACTTAAAGACAAATCCACACCTGCTTGAACAGAAAACGATTGTATTATCCCATCACGGCTGGCATGAAGGCGTCCTTGGAATCGTAGCCTCCAGAATCGTGGAAAAGTATTATCGCCCTGTGGTGCTTCTAACAACGAAGGCGGGTGTTGGAAAAGGTTCTGCCAGAAGCGTTCCTGCAATCGATCTATATGAAGCGCTTTTGGCATGCGCGAGTAGTATTATTAGCTTTGGGGGTCACTCCATGGCCGCAGGGCTGAAAATAAAGACAGAAAAAATCGATCGATTCCAAAAGCATTTTGAAAACACTGTTCTGGCGATGGCCGAACAAAAGGATTTTACACCTGAAATTTCGATTGATTGTCAACTTGATTTCAACACGATTTCAGCGGATTTAATCGATGAACTGGAATCATTGGAACCGTTTGGTAGCGGTAATCCTGAACCCCTTTTCCGGGCGGAAAATATCGAAGTTTTATCTTCGAAAATTGTCGGCAAAACCCATCGACGCTTGGTTTTAAGGCAGTCAGGCCGCAAACCAAACAAAACCGTCGATGCCATTCAATTTAATATCGATCCTCGCGCACCGTTAGAAGAAAGCTATAGTCAGATTGCATTCCGCGTGCGCTGGAACCGCTGGAATGATAAAAAAACAGAACAGATTGTTATTGAAGAATTATCGAAAGATATGATCAAGTGGGCCTAATGTATACGTCTTCTGAGGAGCTCTAGATTGAAGATTTGAATCTGGCTCCCGATCATGCTGATCAGACCTTTTTCACGTAATAATCTTAATTCCTTATTAATACTTTCCCTTGTCGCCCCGACCATGCTTGCGAGATCTCTTTGTTTTAGATCGAGGTTAATCAATATCAAATCGCCATCCTGCTCGCCATGTTCTTCGGCCAATTCCACCAGCTTTTTTGCAAACCTGGCGGAAATGTTTAGAAAACAGGTATCTTCCAACAAATCATCGGTCCGGCGCAACCGCATTGAAATTGCGGAAAGGATGGACTGAATGACATTTTCATTGCCTTTTATAAAATCAAAAAAGTGCGATCGATTCAAGACTAACAATTCACATGGTTCAATCGCCACTGCATCGGCAGAACGAGGCATTCCATCGAGAAGGGACATTTCGCCAAAAAAGTCTCCTCTGGTAAAAATCGCCGGGATGATCTCATCTCCGCCCGCACTGGGAAGAACGATCTTGATACTCCCCTGTTGAATAATATAGAGAGCGGTTCCTTCGTCGTCTTTCCGAAATAAAACCTCTCCTTTCTTTAGCGTTATTGTTCTGGTCGATTCACAAAGGATTGTTATGTCTTCGGGTCGAAGCTCCTTAAATAGCGGGACCTGTCTTATGAATTCTTCTCTGGTCATTTACCTGTCCTTTTTTTAAGTTCCCTACCCAATGTCGGGCGCATTACCCGTTTGTTAATGTATTGAATACATCATAAATCTCGATTATTTAATTTGCAAGATTTTTATGGAAAAGAGTTATGGGCGCACCACGAAGATCAGGTGTTCAACAGGCTATTTTTAAATATTGATGGAAATATTTTCCTTGCAATCCCGCCGGGTTCCCATTATGATATTTACCCGAAAATCAGAAATACATTTTTTACATATTTAGTGCCCAAACGATAGTGCCCAAACGAAAACCAGATAGTTTTTCCAAGTTCAAGGAAGGCGAAGATTTTAACCGCAGGAATACATTAGCGTATTTTGAGGATTAAAATCTGAGTCTGACGCCGAAATTGGGGAAAATAGCAGTTTTCGTTCAGGCACTATTTACCTGATCTCGCTAAGAGGGGATTTCCAATGGCGAAAGTATTTCGGCCGAGTTCACGCGAAGCAATGATATTGTCAAAAATCGAATCCTCGAAAGAATATGCGCGGAAAAAGGCCATAAGCGGGGTGCGAGATTGTCTCGAGCCCCTTTCCAATGCGATTGCGATGAAGCTTGTTGAAAACAGTCTCGTAGAAACCACAAACAAAAATTCCTTAGAGGAGCAAATCAAAAAGAGCCTTGACAAATTAGGCCACACTGAGGATTTTGATATTGACTACCAGACCGCACCCTTTAGGGATATCGTATCGAACCCCCATGTCGTAAGTATTTATGTTACTGCATTTGTTATTGAAAAGCTTATTAATCACAAAGACGTTATCGATATTTTCGGCTCTGATGAAGACATTTATTATTGCATAAACAAGCAGGTAATTAAATTCCTACCACAATAATGCGCCCTTCTTTTTATCCCCGGTTGATCAATGGACCTTTCAATGACCCTGGATTGTTTATTCCCCTTTTTTTTGAAAAACGAGCAATCCTTTTCGATCTGGGGGATATTTATTCACTTGCACCCAGAGATATTCTTAAAATCAGCCATGTATTTATCTCCCATATGCACATGGATCATTTTGTGGGGTTTGACAGATTGCTGCGTCTCTTTCTCGGCCGCGAAAAAATCCTTTATTTGTACGGCCCGGAAGGTCTGTTGAAAAATGTTGAAGGAAAACTTGCCGGCTACGAATGGAACCTTGTAAGGAATTTTTTAAATCGATTCGTACTGCATGTCACTGAAGTACATCATGGGTATCTGTTTGTCAGACAATACCATTGTCAAAACAGATTTCACCCCCCCCAGAACACATTAAAAGAGTCTTTTGACGGTATCTTGCATGATGAACCCGCATTCTCTGTTTCGGCCGTAATACTTGACCATAGTATTCCGTGCCTTGGTTTTACGATCAAGGAGCGGTTTCATGTGAATATCAAAAAAGACGGTGTTTCTGATCTTGGACTTGAGATCGGCCCATGGCTGAAACAGTTTAAACAGGCGCTATTCAACCATAAAGATCCTAATTCAGAATTTGAGGTTGAATTTCCAGGAAAAAAGTCAGAAAAAAAGAAATACATCCTGGGAGATCTTGCAAACCGAATCGCCCTGATCACACCGGGCCAAAAGGTAACCTACATTACAGATGTTGTATACAGTACATCCAACCTAAAAAAGATTGTTCTATTTGCACAAGATGCGGATCACCTTTTTATTGAAGCTGCTTTTCTCGAAAAGGACCGGGAGATTGCGCGTAAAAAATTTCACCTCACCGCCCGGCAGGCCGGCAACATCGCCAAAAAAGCCGGGGTTAAGCAATTCACCCTTTTCCATTTCTCACCGCGGTACATGGACCGGGCCCATCTTTTACAACAAGAAGCCGGGAACGCGTTTGAAAATATGGGGATTTAGAAAGACCGGGCGGACAGACACAATATGGATCTTCATTTTTCTTCGACCGGAAACTTGGCCCTGAACCACTCGTGCCATCCTCCCTTAAGCGCGTAAACACTTGTGTACCCCTTTTTAACAAGTTTTTGTGCCATCCAGGCACTGGTATATTCCTTAGCTCAGGCGCAGTACAAAACAATGGTTTTATCTTTTGGATATTTGTTAACCCAGGAATTGAAATCACCGGGGGCCGCCCGCTCGGCTCCCTGTATTTTATACTCGCTGACTTTCCAGTCCTTGCTGGTTCTTACATCCAAGATTATTAAATCGGATTTGTCAAACAGGCCCCTGAGCTGTTCTTTTGTAACCCGCGGGATATTTTCGGCATTCAACGTGACAGCGAAAAATAAACCCATCACGATAAATATTATAAGTATCGAAAGATGCTCTATTTTTTTCATGCTTATACCCCTCTTGTAAAAAGTTGGCCCTCACTATCAGTATTGTATTTGATCAAATTAAGGACGATTCCAGAAATTGCAATGGTTTCAATTTGCGGTTTAGTTTGTTTGATCTGCAAAAAAATATTT
>JAFDFH010000252.1 GCA_019309945.1 Deltaproteobacteria bacterium | reverse complement strand
AGGGCCTATTCAGGGCGGTGATCGCCCAGAGCGGTGCAGCACATCACACCTTGCCCGCGACGGCAGGGCAGGTGGTGGCAGATAGATTCCTCGAAAAGCTCGGCGCTGAAAACGTCATGCATCTCGAAGCAGCATCGGTAAAAGCCATTCTTGAAGCGCAGCGCGAAACCTCTTTGTCCCTCAACCCGGGTGATCCGGGGATGATCAACGAGCTTGGCGTCCTGGTGTCACCGTTTTTTCCGGTTGTCGGCAACGAGGTCTTACCGGAAAGTCCGCTGGCGACGATCCGCGGAGGACTGGGCGCGGGAATTCCGGTATTGGTGGGGTCTAACTACGACGAAACGACCCTTTGGGGTTATGGCGATGTAGAACTCGACCGTCTGGTCAAGGTGGCCCAGACCTTCGGTGATGCCGGGCTGGTTGACAAGTACCGGGATACGCGTCCTGATGCGACGCTGGCTGAACTAATGATCGCCATGACGACGGACCACATGTTTCGCATTCCAGCGATCCGCCTCGCTGAGGCACGGTTTGCACTTGGCGAGTCCATCTGGATGTATCTCTTCTGCTGGAACTCGCGGGCGTTTGAAGGTCGACTGAAAGCTACGCATTCACTCGAAATCCCGTTCGCATTCGACAACCTTGACCGCAGCGGCGTGGACGTGTTCCTTGGTGACGGCGCGACACCCCAAGGAATCGCCGATGTCATGCACAGAGCTTGGATGGCGTTCATCCGTAACGGTGACCCCGGCTGGGACAAATACGATGTCCAGCGGCGAGCGACTATGCGCTTCGAGGAGGTCTCGGAGGTCGTGAACGACCCGGAAAGTCAGGAACGGTCGGCCTGGGAGGGTCTGCGATAGTTCACCTCGCCAGGTGGAGAGGGGTCTTGCGAGTGGGCTGCAGGTCCTTCTCGACCAGCAACATTTACCGAGGAAATACCGATTGGGCAAAAAAGACCTAAGAAGAACTCGCAAAGAGAAACATCACACCAATCATGTCAGACGTATCACCGTTTTTGAGGTTGACTGATATCTTGAGGTTTTTGGAAGGTATATGACATTTTGATTGTTCTTACCAGACTCGTTTTTGCTCTCCCATTTATTCTATGATTGAGGACTCTAATTGCATTCCTGGGAATTTTCGTTGCGTTGTTATTGGGATATGTGAGAAATATGGGTTAGATTTACCAAAAACCGTATATTCAATTTGGCAAAGTACAATTTTTCTCAAAATGATGATTTGTTACTTGTTATCCGCGTATGCTTTGAGGTATTTTATCATCACGAGACCTTTATCTATAAACATGATAGGGGGTTCCCATACTAATTTAGAAAGCGGGAATGGGGTTTGAATTGCAATAAGGAGAATTTTAATGGATTTTAGGAAACTCTTGGAAAACAGACGGTCCGTCAGACAATTTGAAGATAGGCCCGTAGCGATTCAACTGGTCAAAGAAATCATTAACGACAGTATTAAAGCGCCAAACGCCAGCAACAAGCAGGCGTGGAATTTCATTATCATCATGAATAAGGAATACATGAAAAAGCTTTCCGATGTCAGCCGCCTGGGTTTTATTAAAAGTGTGGAACGGAACCCAAATTCCCCGCTCAAGGAATACGCCGTGAATTTGAAGGAAAAGAAGAAAGTTAACTTTTTCCATGACGCGCCTTGCCTGGTTTATATTACCGGGCCTACCAGCGTTAGCACAATTCGTGAGGATGGTGGACTTTTGGCTGCTTATTTTATGCTTTCCGCAGCCTCGCGTGGCCTGGGTACGTGTTGGATTGGCTTTGGTGGGGGCATTCGGGACAAAGCCGTCTTAAAAGAATTGGGCCTTCCTCCGGGGCACCACCTTATTTCCCCTATCGTGGTGGGATATCCGAAAGACGGCAACTTGCCGACCATGCCGGAAAGAAGAGAACCTGTTATTTTAAAAATTATTAAGTGACGAAATACACAATCTCGACGGTAATATTGCGCTGGCCTAAATGATCAATTAGATGCCAAATGTTTAGATGAGCTTAAAAAAGGTAGGTTATATTAGACCCCGTTATCTGACGTGATTGTATTGGGAACGTTCCCGGAAGCTCATGCAATCATGAAGAACGAAACAGTAATCCCTTCCAAGAACACCAATTTTACAAAGGAGGAATATCCATGGGAGAAACAACCGTATTTCAACAAGTGGCGGAAGCAATCGGTGCTGCCGATTCAGTGATGGTACCTAAGATTATCGAAGCTCTGGTGGATGAAAAGGAAGCCGGTCTTGTTATGGCCGCCTCCCCGCCGGCCACTATCGAAGAGCTCGCGGAAAAAACAGGCATACCGGTAGCTGAAGTTGAAGGCATGATCGATTCCTTATTCAAGAAGGGGTTGATCTTCAAGTCCAAGAAGCCTGATGCGACTCGATACTATCGCGTGAGGCATCTGCTTCAGTTTCACGATGCCACCATCCTTGCACCCGACGCGACTGAGGACTTCTTTGATTTATGGCGAGAGTATCACAAAAATGAATTCAAAGCAGACCATAAAAAAATAGAATCCGCGCTTCCCGCCTCCGTTGTACGGGTTATACCGGTTAATTTAGCGCTTGAACCGGATACCCGTATCGCACCTTTTGAGGACGTAAAGCGGATTGTCGCCGATGCCCGGATTCTTGCTGTGACACCCTGCACTTGCCGTGTTGTGGAGGGGGATTGCGGAAAGACCGTTGAAGTCTGTATCCAGATAAATAAAGCGGCCGATTATGCCCTTGAACGAGGATCTGGACGTGCTCTGCCCAAGGATGAGGCAATTGAGATGCTGAAACAGTGTGAGGAAGAGGGACTGGTGCACACTGTCGGCAACTCACGGGGACTCGGTCACATTATCTGCAACTGCTGCCAGGACTGCTGCATTAACTGGCCCGGACCACGCAATCCGGGGATTAACTTCGCCGCACCCAGCCGGTTCACCGCCGTGGTAGACGAAGACCTGTGCACCGCATGCGAGGAATGCCTGGACAGATGCTATTTCGACGCCATAGCTGTCAATGATACCGCGGAAATCGATGAAGAAAAATGCATGGGATGCGGCCTTTGTGCCGTAACATGTTCAGTCGAAGCCATATCATTAAAGGAAATCAGAAAAGAGGAATTTGTGCCGGAGTAGACTCGGGATGTTTTTTTCGGATTCTGGTCCGAGTAAATGGAGGGATGCAGCCTTTTTGAGAACCGAATGCCTCGTTCCCCACGATTACTAAACTGTTCACTAATGTGCTCACTACTCTCTATTTTGCACAGGGCATGCCGATTGGGCTTTTGACAATCACGCGCCAAGCCGCACGCCGATAGGAGTAAGTCCGGCCGTGGGTGCAACCCACGAAGGAAAATGAGCAATGAAGGTGGTTTTTCACGACGATTTTTATCAGGTCTATACCGGTGATCCGGCAGCGGCCTCCGGACGCATGGAGGCCATCGTTAAAAATATTGAGCCACACGTCGAGTTCGTTCCGGCAGTTCCAGCCCTCCGCCGACATATCGCCGCGGCGCACTCCGAAATGCATATTCAGCATGTCGAAAACCAGGGATTATACGAAATAGCGGCGCTGGCCGCGGGCGGAGCCATTCAGGCCGCCCAAATCGGCTTGACCGAACCCTGCTTCGGACTGATTCGTCCGCCAGGACACCACGCCTCTATGTCCTCGGCCTGGGGATTTTGCTATTTCAACAATATGGTCGTGGCCCTGAAGGTGCTGCAGCAACAGCATAAAATCGAAAGTGCTTGTGTACTTGACATCGATCTTCATTTCGGAGATGGAACGGTAAACATTTTAGGAAAGGAAAGCTGGGCAACCGTTATCAATGTGGAAGCGCACAGCCGGACTCACTATCTACAGGAGGTGGAGGAAGCCCTGAATAACTGCCGGGCGGATTTGATCGGCATCTCCGCGGGGTTCGACAACCACGCCGCCGATTGGGGGGGCTTACTCAGCACCGAGGATTACGAGAAAATCGGTTATCGGGTCCGGAAGGCCGCAGACAGTATCGGAGGTAGTTGTTTTGCCATCTTGGAGGGAGGTTACAATCACGATGTGCTCGGGGAAAATGTGCTTGCTATGATTCAGGGCATGACCGGTAGATGACTTTATTTAAAAGCGCTCCTCTCTCTATGTCAGACTTATCACCGGTTTCTGAGGTGGATGATATCCTGCGGGTCTGGAGAGATATCTGAAGCGGTCAGTTTATTTGCTGGATTGTTTTTGTAAGAATTTTTTAAAAATTAAGGGCGTTATGTATAGTGCGCTAAATGATGCGCTTCATCATGTGGTGCCATACACTGGGAATGTGGACGCGAATCTTTACGGCAATGGTTACTTGCAGTTCTCCAGTCTTTTCCAGCCTGACCTTAGGCCAGCTGACAACTCACTCGCCTTTGATCTTAGAAAGTCTATTTTGAGGTTGAAAATGTGCTTCTAAGCCCAATTTCGGAGCCGATTTCTTGGAATTGTCACAAGATTTTAAATCCTTGGCTTGGTCCGACCC
>JAFDFH010000251.1 GCA_019309945.1 Deltaproteobacteria bacterium | reverse complement strand
CTACCGGTACGGCCGAATCGAAAAGAATCAGGAAAGGAGACATAAATCCCATAATTTTAGGGAATGATTCAGGCCCGTAGTAATTGCCCAACATCGCCGGTATCAAGACCAGGCATGCACCATACCCGCATCCAAATAGAAGTCCGAAGACCATGAGTAGATGAATATTGACGGCCTTCCAAATCAGAAGAAAAGAGATTAACACTATTGCCAGCGCGGCAGTGATAATCCATCGAGGCTCAATTCGATCTCCGATCCAACCCGCCGGGAAACGGGAGAGACTGCTACCGAGGAGGACAACACTTAATACAGATGCGGCCTCTACTTTTGAGAGCCCCAAATCCGTAAAGTGAAGAACTCCATGCGTAGTGATCAATAGCAGCGGCATAAGATAGGCTAAAGAGGCAACCATCGAAAAATATAAAGAAGGCGTAACCATAGCTTCCCTTAATGTCCATTCCGTCTTTGCCCGATAGGTACGAGGTGTTATGTTCTGATCCACTGTGATAATCTCGGCCGCTTCAGGATCAAGGCCATCGGGGTGTTGCCCTAACTCTTCAGGTTTGGTTCTAACAAAAAAGCAGGTGATTAATGCCAAGGCGGCAATACCTGCTGTGGTCATCCATCCGGTTCGCCAGGATTCGGTCCTTATGATTAGCCAGGTAATAAACGGCTGTGCGAAAAATCCGCCGAGCGGTGCTCCGGCCGCGACCAGACCTAGTATCGTGACCCGCTTAGTGTTGAACCAGAACATGATGATGGTTTGTATGGGCATGAGGCCGGAGAGGACAAGGCCAAGGGCCATAACCACACCCCAGACAAACGTCCACTGCCACAGCTTTGTGGTGACGGTGGCTAAAAGAATGAGCCCTGCTAACAGGATTATAAGGCCCGAAATCATTGTTTTTTTAATGCCGAATTTGTTCATGCATACGGCTGCAAAGGGCGTCAGAAGTCCCCACAAAAACCCATTGATGGACTGCGCTAAAGAAGCCTCACCTCTGGCCCATCCCATGGATTCTATCATAATCGGAAAAATTACGGCAAAGCCATAAAAAACGAAACCCGTAGTGCTTAAGTATATGAAGAAAAGAAGGCCTGCGTTCGTCCAGCCGTAGAATTCGGTTTTTTGTTGTTTCATCACCGCTCGAGATTTCTGATCAATTAAAACCATTGTACTTCAATTCTCAAATAAAGGGACATTATGTTTGTAGGATAAGGTTGTCAAGAGAATAAGGGCGTTGGTAACGCTCTTTGATATGGGCAAACTTAAAAATCGCTCAATTTAGGATAAAATGAAGGGGTTGTGTTAAAGTATAATCAGGGTTATATAAGGAGAAATCGCACAGGGCGCCACTTATCACCAAGTATTCCAAGTAACGGAAAAAAACTCATTCTATGCCAATGTTGACCGAAGCGTCATGGATAAAATTTTAAGTATCATAAAAAATATTCCCAGCTTTAGCGACCTAAACGAAGCGCAGCTAAATGATTTAAATCAGATCGCTATTAATAAGCAGTATAGTAAAGGCGAAATGATTTTTTTTGAAGGAGATGACGGTAATGGATTCTTCTTAATCCTGGAGGGATCGGTCAAGGTATTCAAGACCTCTTCGGAAGGGAAAGAACAGATACTCCGAATTTTCGGGCATGGAGAGCCTTTCGGCGAAGTGGCTGTTTTTTCCGGTCGATCATTTCCGGCAAATGCACTGGCGCTGTCAAAAAGCCGACTTTTGTTTTTTCCCAGACCGGCATTTGTGAACCTGATCACCCGCAATCCATCTCTTGCAATGAATATGCTGGCGGTCCTGTCTACGCGGCTCAGGCAATTTGCTGTCCAGATCGAAAGCCTTTCTTTAAAAGAGATCCCGGGCCGCTTGGCCGCGTATTTGATTTATCTGGCCGAGGAACAAGGAAATTTCGAGTCTGTCACCTTAAAAATTTCAAAGGGGTTATTGGCCAGTTTATTGGGAACAATCCCGGAAACGCTCTCACGGATTTTTGCGAAAATGACCGATCAAGTGAGACCTTTGCAAAACGCCCCTTTTTGCCCAATCCCGGCGTCAGGCTCAAATTTTAATCCTCAAAAGACTCAATGTATTCCTGTGGTTAAAATTTTCGCCTTCCTTGGCCTTGAACAAAAATGAACATTTTTCAAAGGTCTCATGGTAAGGCTTTCCGGACAGGGAATGAAAGCGCTATTTCAACGCAAGCAGTTCTTTGCTTAAGAGTCTGATATGACTCATCTCTTCTTTAATGATGGCTTCGATTTTCTCTTTCCCAAGACCAGATGGTACCGCCTCTTTCATTCCCAGGTAAAAGACGATGGAATCTTTTTCGGCGGAAATTGCGCTTTTAAGAATTTGCGCCATGGATGAGACATCCATCTCTTTTTCGAAAAATACACGCGTATCGGCCAGGGCACGAAGATAAGACCCGGATTCGTCCTCAGGATCAAAAACAGTGCTGCCGGTTTCTTTCTCAGAAAGGGTTTTTCTTAAAGATGCAAATGTTTTTTCATGTGCATCTTCCATTTTGGCAAGACCGGTTAATAGCTTTTTATCTGCCGGCTTTGAAACCGCTTCTGCAGCGGTTCTGTAAAATTTCGCGCCATTTCTTTCAATCTGTTCTGCCATTTCAAAAACTTCATCAGCATTAAAGTCGTAACTCATGAGTCTGTTTTATCCTTTCTTTTTCGCAGTTTTTAAAGCGCCCCCGTCCATCAGAATATTTCCGACAGGTTGCTATCAAGCTTCATTTAGTTTGCAGTCCTTGTCCCCTTTAGAACAAGCGATTTTCATCTCCGCATGATATTTATTCATGCACGCCGTGCATTTCATGCTTGCAGGGTGCTACTTATAATATTGATATGTATTTGTCAATTTGTCTAAAAAATAGATCAAAAGAAACGCTAAATGAAATAAGTTTTATAATATTAACATGCTTGCATAATTTCAATATGTTATGATATAATTAATACAGTCTTGTTAAAAGCTAATAATGATATAAAACAGATTGTCTTGAAAAAAGAGTCTGAAAAGAACCATCTTAAAGGGATTTTAAAGTAAACGGCCCGCCATTTTCAAAAAACCGGTTATAAAGGAGGAAAAATGACAACCAGATTGATTCCTAAAACCCCTTCCGCTTATGATTATCCGTTACTGATTAAAAATATTCTCTCCACCCCTGTTATTTATTCCCCCAGACAGGAGATTGTCTACCGGGACAAGTTCAGATACAACTACGAAAGCTTTAACGGGCGGGTGTATCAGCTTGCCAGTGCCCTTAAAAAGATGGGCGTGAAACCGGGAGATACGGTGGCGGTTTTAGATTGGGACAGTCACCGGTACCTTGAATGCTTTTTTGCCATTCCGATGATGGGTGCCGTGTTGCACACGGTGAACATCAGATTGTCGCCTGAGCAACTGGTTTATACCATGAACCATGCTGAAGATGATGTCGTGCTAGTATATTCGGAGTTTTTACCTTTGTTAGCGTCGGTCAAAGATCAATTGACAACGGTAAAAAAATTCATTCTCCTCTCCGACGGGGACGACCCTAATGAAACTTCATTGAATATTGGAGGAGAATATGAACAGCTCCTTTCCGAGAGCGACGGCGATTATGAGTTTCCGGATTTTGACGAAAATACCATGGCCACCACTTTTTATACAACCGGGACTACGGGTCTTCCCAAAGGCGTATATTTCAGCCACCGTCAAATCGTGCTTCATACCTACGGTCTCATATCCAGCTTATGTGCTTTTAAATCTCATTTAACCTTTAATTCCGGAGACGTTTATATGCCGGTGACCCCCATGTTCCATGTCCATGCCTGGGGTTTGCCGTATGCTGCCACCATGCTGGGAAACAAACAGGTTTATCCCGGGCGATATGAGCCTGAAATGTTGATCAAACTGATTATCGAGGAAAAAGTAACCTTTTCTCACTGTGTTCCCACCATTATCCATATGATTGTCAACAATCCATTGGTAAAACAGATCGACCTCTCCAACTGGAAAGTGGTGATCGGCGGCTCAGCCCTTCCCAGAAGCCTCTGCAAGGCGGCATTGGATTTGGGGATTACCCTCACATCGGCCTATGGTATGTCTGAAACCTGTCCGCTGTTGACTGCCGTCAATACCAAGCCTCATATGCTGGAGTGGGAAATCGACAGGCAAATTGAGGTCAGGTGTCGAGCCGGACTTCCCGTTCCCATGGTAAATCTTAAAATCATCGATTCGTTTGGAAATGTGTTGCCCCATGACGGGAAAAGCACCGGGGAAGTGGTTGTCCGGGCACCCTGGTTAACACAAGGCTATTTGAAAGATCCGGAAAAAAGTGAGGCTTTATGGAAAGAGGGATGGCTTCACACCGGAGATATCGGCTATATTGATCCGGAAGGATATCTACAGATCACAGACCGGCTGAAAGATGTCATTAAAACGGGTGGGGAATGGATATCGTCCCTTGAACTCGAAGACATTATCAGCCAGCATGAAGCTGTTAGCGAAGCGGCCGTGATCGGGGTCCCTGACGAAAAATGGGGAGAGCGGCCGCTATGTTTTGTGGTGTTAAAAGAGGAATTCAAAGAAACGGTTTCGGAAGATGACTTAAAGACTTTTTTTATAAAATTCGTAAAAGACGGCGTCATACCCAAATATGGCGTGCCGAACAGGATCGTAATTACGGATAATATAGCAAAAACCAGCGTCGGAAAAATAAATAAAAAACAACTCCGGGAGCAATCCGGTTGATTTCAAACATTTGACAGAATTGCGGTTCAAAAGGCGGCCCCGTAAAAAACTAACATAATCAAAAGGAGACATAAACCCGATGCCGGATCAATTAAGCTTGTTTCCGACAAAAGACCTGGCTGGAGATGCCGGTCCGACTTTAGGATCTGAGCTAAATGCGATTGATGAGATGTTTTTTGCCAGCCGTCGTTACAGGAGCAGTGTTGAGTATTTGGACCTTATCCATTTTATTGCAAGATTCCCCAAATATTCAGCATTTAACGGGGTATTGCTTTACATACAAAATCCGAATATTACCTATGTCGCAACGGCCGGAAACTGGTGGCGCCAATTTCGTCGACGACCCAAATATTATGCAAAGCCTTTGGTGATCCTTGCCCCCATGTCACCGGTTCGGTTTGTTTATGATATATACGATACTGAAGGAGCCCCCATTCCCAACGAACCAATGAAATTTTTTGAGACAAAAGACAGACTATCCAGAGAAGTTTTTGAGAAGATCATTCACAACTGTACACTACACGGCATTACCGTCCGTGAAGTTTCGCGGCCCCTTCAGCCGGATGAAAATGCCATTTCACTCACCTATGAAATCAGGAAGCGTTATGAAGACTTGAACATAGAATCGTGGGCAAAATACCTGATTCCCATCAACCGTATGGACTCCCTGGAAACCAAGTATGCAACGCTGACGCTTGGACTGGGTCATATTTTTTGCGGGCATCTGGGTATCGATGATAATGCATGGTGGCAAGACAGACGAGACGCTGATCAGACCAAAGCGACAATTGAGGCTGAATCCACGGCCTATCTGGTTTGCCTAAGAAAAGGGCTTTTAAAACCCGCTGAAAAATTTTTATCTCCGTATAACCAATTAGACCAGGAGATGCCGGAATTCGGCCTAAATGGCATATTTCATGCGACACAATATGTCGAAGAAATGGGAAAGACAAGGTGGAAAACGCCCAAACGGAAAAGTCGTTATAAGGCTGAGTAAAAAGTGATGAAAGGGTGCCGCATGAAGTATTTCCTAACAGGGGTTATAGGGGTTGTTTTACTGCTCAGCTCCTTTTCTTCAAACCTGTGGGCCGAAATCTATTCCTATACCGACGAAAATGGCGTTCGTCACTTTTCCAATGTCCCCACCTCACCGGAATATAGCCCCTATTATCGTGGATCCTTTGATTATTTCTCGGGTTTGTTTTTATCTGACCGCTATGATCACTATATTTATAAGGCATCGGAAATTCATGACATTTCCTTCCCTTTGCTCAAGGCGATAATTAAAGTGGAATCGGATTTTAACCCGCGGGCAATATCACATGCAGGGGCCATGGGGCTCATGCAAATCATGCCTGGAAACTTAAAAGCCTTAAATATTAAGAACCCGTTTGATCCCCGGGAAAATATTATGGGAGGAGCGAAATATTTAAAGAAACTGTTGGACCGGTTTGATGGAAAGGTAGTGCTTGCCCTGGCTGCTTACAATGCCGGTCCGAGTAGAGTCGACCGATATAACCGTGTTCCCCCCATACCGGAGACTGAGAACTACGTTAGAAGGGTGTTGAAATATTATCGTATCATAAAAAAGCGATATTGATTGACACTTGTATCAGAATTTAACCCGCAATAGCGAGCGCATTTGCCGCAGCTTGTTTCATGGTCAGCGAGTGAACCTAAAACAGGGTGTCATCATTACGGGAAGAGATTCCCTTCAACTTGCTGCAGGGAGCTTTAAAAAATGTCTAGAAGCTGTTTCAAAACATCTTTCTTGCCATTGGGGAGTAGTTTT
>JAFDFH010000250.1 GCA_019309945.1 Deltaproteobacteria bacterium | reverse complement strand
TAATTGCAGAAGCGGTTAAAAGAGCCGGAATTCAAAAGGAAGCGGTCAAGGAAGTGATCATGGGCCTGGTTCTTCCCTGCGGTTACGGTCAGAACCCTGCCAAACAGGCTGCGGTCCTGGCCAAAATGCCCTGGGAGGTGGAATGTCTTACCATCAACAAGGTTTGCGGATCGGCATTAAAATCCGTTATGCTGGCCGCCCAGGCCGTTCAGACCGGGGATACGGATGTTGTGGTTGCGGGTGGTATGGAAAACATGAGCATGGCACCCTATTATCTTGAGAAAGCCCGTACCGGATACCGCATGGGCCCCGGCATCCTCCAGGACCATATGGTTCACGATGGTCTGTGGGATATTGTCAACGATTTTCACATGGGAATTTCCAATGAGCTATGTTCCGAAAAGTACCAGATCGGCCGGGAAGAACAGGACCGCTATGCCGACGAATCATACCGCCGGGCATTATCTTCCATCAACGAAGGCCGGTTTGTTGATGAAATTATCCCCGTTGAAATTCCACAACGCAAGGGGGATCCTATCCAGTTTAACCGGGACGAGTGTCCGCGAGAGACAAGCTATGATTTGTTGTCCAAAATGCGGCCCGCATTCAAAAAAGACGGTCTGACAACCGCCGGCAACGCTTCTGTCATCAGTGACGGTGCCGCAGCAGTGGTTGTGATGTCCAGAGAAAAGGCTGAAGAACACGGGTGTCGAATCCTTGCAAGCATTGGCGCCCAGGCTTCATACGGTGTTGACATGAAATATGTCCTGGTTGCGCCCATCGGGGCCATACCGAAATGCCTTGAAAAGGAAGGCCTGTCAAAAAAGGATGTCGACCTTTTTGAAATTAATGAGGCTTTTAGCGGCTCAACCCTTGCAGTGCTCAAGGAACTTGAATTAGATCCCGCCCGGGTAAATGTCAATGGCGGCAGTGTCGCCCTGGGGCACCCCATCGGCGCCAGTGGGTGCCGAGTTCTGGTGACCCTTTTACATGAAATGATCCGGCAGGACAAAAAAACCGGGCTGGCATCTTTGTGCCTGGGAGGCGGCGAAGCCGTGGCCATGATCATCAAACGTTAGACCGAATATCGAAACGGGGAAAGATTCCCTGCCCGCCAAAAAACGGTGGCGGACGGCAGGACGCACTTTGATCTAAAAATTAATGGAGGTTAAAAATGGAAGTTAAGACATTTGGAGTCATTGGTTCAGGGCAGATGGGAAATGGTATCGCACAGGTTGTGGCCATGAGCGGTCTTGATGTGATCATGAACGACATTAAAGACGAATTTGTTGAGCGGGGACTGCAGTCAATTACCAAGATCCTGAACCGCAGTGTTGAAAAGGAAAAAATGACGGAAGCGGATAAAGACGCCGTTTTGAACCGCATAAAGGGGAGCGTGGATCTCAAGGACATGGCTTCCGCTGATTTTGTCGTCGAAGCGGCCACCGAAAACGAAGCCATCAAGTCTCAGCTGTTTAGAGATCTGGACGGGATCTGTGCGCCGGATGTGATCCTGTCTACCAATACGTCTTCCATTCCCATCGGAAGGATTGCGGCTCAGACTCAGCGCCCGGACAAAGTGATCGGCATGCATTTCATGAATCCGGTTCCGCTCATGAAACTGGTCGAGGTGATAAGAGGGCTTGCCACTTCTGAAGAGACCTTTAAGACAACCTGGGGGCTGGCGCTTAAGTTCGGGAAAACACCGGCGGAGGCTAACGATTTTCCGGGCTTTATCGCTAATCGGATCCTCATGCCGATGATCAATGAAGCCGTTTTCTGCCTCTATCATAACGTGGGAACTCCGGAAAACATCGACACGGTGATGAAACTCGGTATGAATCATCCCATGGGTCCCCTGGCGCTTGCAGATCTGATCGGGCTCGACACCTGTCTGGCTATCATGGAAACCCTGTATGACGGCTTTAAAGACTCTAAGTACCGCCCCTGCCCCCTGCTACGTAAATACGTGGAGGCGGGCTGGCTTGGAAGAAAAACAGGGCGCGGCTTTTACGAATATAAATGATTCTATAAAGGGTTCAGGGGATCGAGGATTCCAGGCTTCAAGTGAAAGAATAGTTCCGTCTACTGATTACTTCATACTGTTTACTGGTCTTTTCTGAGACTGGTAGATTTGAGTAATAGAAACTATAAGCACTTGGCCCCTTGACCCCTTGGACCCTCGAACCGAGACCTTTGAAAAATGTTCAATTTCGTTCAAGTTCAAGGAAGGCGATAATTTTAACCACAGGAATACGTTGAGTATTTCGAGGATTAAAATTTGAGCCTGACGCCGAAATTGAGCGAAAGGGGGCGTTATGCAAAGGTCTCGAACCCTTTACTTTAAGGAGACCCATGGCCAGAAAAAAAGCAGCTACGCTTGTCCCCATAGGAAAGCGGATAAAAAAAATCAGGCTGGAGAAAAAAATATCCCTGGATTGTGTGGCAAATGAGACCGGCTGTTCCATCGATTATCTCAAGAAGCTTGAGTCCGGGAAAGAAACCCCTCCTGTCGGCACCCTGCTTCAGATCTCGCGGGCCCTGGAGGTAGACTCGGGGCTTTTACTTCGAGAACGGGAATCCAAGCTGCAAAGCCGTATCAAGGCCTATACCAAACGTACACAGGACTACGCCTACACAACCCTGACGCCAGGCGCCGAGAACAAGCACCTCAAAGCGTTTCGCGTCACCATAGACGCCATGCAGGCGCATAAAGGCGTGGAATACCAGCATGAAGGCGAGGAATTTGTTTACGTTCTGTCCGGCAAGATCGAAGTCATGGTCGGAGAACACATCAATACACTCAAGCAAGGCGACTCTCTGCACTTCAACTCCGGGGTCAGTCATCAGTTGAAAAATATTGATAAAACCAAGGCTGAACTACTGGTCGTTATTTACGGGCCTTGAATTTTCAATTGCCCACTTATCTATTGAATATTAACCCGGCGACTAAATAGCCACACTCAGTCATGCCGGACTTGATCCGGCATCCAGTACCTTCCTGGATTCCCGCCTTCGCGGGAATGACAACCGTGGGGTATTTAACTGCCGGAGCAATAGATTAGAGGACGAGGAGTTTTTGGTATCAATCGTTCTATGAACAATCAGAGGTTTGTAGCGAATGCATAGATATAACCGAACGACAGGCCTTTAAAAGTCCCGACAAACAGGAGCGATGCATGTCTTATAAGCTTAGCGATGAACAGCTCATGATTCAAGCCATGGTCAGGGAGTTCTCAAGAAAAGTGGTTGCCGTCAATGCGGCCGAACGTGACCGCACCCGGGAATTTCCGGCTGAAAACCTGAAAAAAATGGCGGAACTGGGATTAATGGGAATGATGGTCCCACCTGAATACGGTGGTGAAGGGGCGGATACGGTCAGCTATGTTCTGGCGCTTGCAGAAATCGCGTATTCCTGTGCGTCCACCGCTGTGGTTATGTCTGTTCACAATTCCATTGTTTGTGAAAGCATCCGGCAGTTCGGAACGCATGATCAAAAAGAAAAACTTCTGAGACCCATGGCAGCAGGAAAAATTATCGGTGCGTTTGCCCTGACGGAACCCCAGGCCGGCTCGGACCCGTCCGCCCAGACAACCCATGCGGTACGTGACAAAAGCAAATATGTTTTGAACGGCACCAAACGTTTTATCACCACCGGAAAAAATGCCGGCATCGTAATTGTCACCGCCAAGACGGATGAAGCCAAACGCCACAAAGGCGTCAGTGCATTTCTTGTGAAAAAGGGAACGCCGGGCTTCATCGTGGGCAAAACCGAAGACAAAATGGGGCTTTGTGCTTCTGACACCACGGATCTGATTTTCGACAACTGCCGCATTCCGGCTGAAGATATACTGGGAAACGAAGGGGACGGATTCAGGATTGCCATGACCGCTCTGGATGGGGGACGTATCGGCATTGCTTCTCAATCGGTGGGAGTTGCCCAGGCGGCCCTGGATGCCGCCGTAAAATATGCCAAAGAACGGCATCAATTCGGCCAACCGATATCCAAATTCCAGGGCATCCGCTGGATGATTGCAGACATGGTAACAGAAATCGAGGCCGCCAGGCAATTGATGCTTTCGGCCGCGTCCATGAAAGACCGTGGCGAAAAATTTACCGCCCAAGCCTCCATGGCAAAGCTTTTTGCTTCCGAAATGGTTAACAGGGTTACCGCAAAGGCTTTACAGATTCATGGCGGATATGGTTTTGTCAAAGATTATCCGGTAGAACGCTTTTACCGTGATGCGCGGGTTTTTACCATCTATGAAGGTACTTCTGAAATACAGCGGCTTGTCATATCCAACCACATTCTCAGAGACAAGCGCTTACCCAACCTCCTCATTCCCCGCGGGCATTAAAATTGCCCCCAAGCAAATTATCTTTTCCGTGTGTAACAGAAGCGACAGCCCCCCTGTCTGGATAAAATATAATAATCGACAAATACTTTAGAACAGGTAATAATGTCTACATGACCGGTCCGCTCATCGCACTTTTATCCGCAATTTTTTTTGCACTGCACGCAACGGTTG
>JAFDFH010000249.1 GCA_019309945.1 Deltaproteobacteria bacterium | reverse complement strand
TTCGATGTTGGACGTTCGATGTTCGATGTTCTTTTTTTCTTCAGTAAACCTTCCACTGTCTCCCGGCGTAAAAATTACTTAGCGCTTATGGGGCTTATTCCCGGTTCCTGATCATTATTTATCGTATCGTACGCTGGATAATGAATTTTTTTTCGCCGCTACCGGCCAAGAACGGTTTAATATTTCTGGTGATGACCACACCTCCGCCGGAATCGACAAAATCGATCTCTCCATCATACTTGCCGGCCGGAACCAAGGCTCGACCGATTCTGATTTCATCGGGCAGCATGCGCCAGTATCGTACGTCCGCTCTTTCAGTCAAGGCTGCGGTGATGTTGCCGGCCAGTTGAACCAGCACGCCGACCAGGTCCCCGCCTTGCTCCCTTGCTTCTTCCGATGCGACTTTGATGATGAAATATTTTGTTGCGGCACGGGCGATTGCCTTGGCTTTGATGCGGGCCATGTGGTTGTCCAGGTTTACTATCGCGATAGATCCGATATCTTCCACCAACTGGGTTGAAAAATGATAGGTTTTTCCGTTGTCCAGATGCCGCAGCCGAACCACACCGCGGGCGATTTCATAATTTTTTTTTTCAAATTGAGGATACGCAACTTTAACGATGTATCCCTCCGGCACGGGAACGACCCAGGCCCTTTCCACTTTTTCAGGCCCGAGACCGTTGTAGTGAATAATGAAAATTTCGGCCAGATTTCTTTTCTCGTCAGGATCCGGATGAGATATACTTGGATACATCTGCTGGATTGTGAGCATTTCCTTATCAAAATCGAGAGCCTGTGCCGCACTCAGCAGGTTTTCAATCAGAAACTGCGGTGGATGAACCCCGTAGTTGTGTTGATAATCGGTCCGGTACACTTCTTCGGCCCTGCGGTAAGAAATAAAGGCATCATTGATTTCATCGCCGGCTTCGTAAAGCACTCCCATAAGTAAACGAATAAAGGCATCTTCGCTGTAAACGTTTTTTTGATCGTCCGCGTAGCGACTGTTAATGAGATTCAGCTCATTGTCCAGTTGTCTGGCTTCCACAAGGGCATCTTCTATGAGGCCCAACCCGGCATAATTTAAGGCCATGAAAAGATTCACCAGTGTATCTTCAAAATCTTCTCCACGATAGGGAATGGTGTTGTCGTTAAAAATAAATGAAGCGGCCTGTTTCGAGATGGAACGCGTGTATAATTCATCCAGACGCGATTCCGCTTTCAACAGGCTTTGATTGCTTTCTTGATAGCGTCCGGCAAAATGAGCCACAAGGCCGTTTTCCATATAAAAAAGAACAGCATTGCGATCCTTGTAGCTTGCTTTGCTCTCATCCATCAGCTTTAATGCAAATTCATAATCCTGCTCATCAATGGACTGGTTCAACCGGGCGTAATGATCGACCTTGTGGGCACAAGCTTCCAACCCGGTCCAAGCCAGCACAAGTATACAGAGGCAGGTAAACATACCGCAAATTGATCGGCCTACCGGGATCACTTCGCATTCACCTACCATTTTACCTTTGGTTTCTTGATCAGTTTCTTGATTTTTTTGTCGCCGATCCACACTTTAAGATTTTTTTCAATGTCGATTAGCTCGAGGTCTACCTGATAAAACATGACGGCTTTTTTACCGATATCGTCCCGGATGGTATTAATGGTTCCGATCAGCATGTAGTCCGCACCGATTTCCTGCCCTGCCTCTTTCATGGTTTCGTCGGAGGAATGTTCGGCTATACTCAGCCGTTCTTCCCTTACCCCTTCCCGTTCGCCCTCGGAAGCCACGAACTGGACCCGTCCGGAGTTGATCAAGGCCCTTTCGAGATCCTTTACAAATGTCTGGACGTTGATGTGTTCATGGCTGCGATTTTTCACCCGGCCGACGATGACGGTCGGAATTCGGCCGCCGTGCTTGTCCTTGTAACTTTCCATCCACGGCCGGCTTAAGCAGTCTTGAATCATTTCTTCCGACACCAGTCGCGAATCCGTGTCATTCCAACGGCCACTTAGATCGATGGTTGTATCGACTTCTTTTCTTTCCACCTTCGGCGTTGAAGCACAGCCCGCAGATAACAACATGATTCCAACAATAAGGATTGCTACGCGGTATTTCATTTGATGGCCTCCTCCGTAATATGCCGGTCCGCAAAATGATCCAAATTAATCAACAGACTCATACATGGATTCACTTCGGCCGGTATTAGACAATGGCGTTAATGGAAAAATCCCTAATTTTCAGTGAATGATACTTTGTTAAGCCGACAAATCCAAGCAAAAAGCGACACGCATCGTCATGTTTTTGTCCTAAATCGTCAGGGTGGTGATAGACTTTTATTCTCGATTGACAGGATTTTGACCTTAGGATAACGGCTTAATAACTATTGACAATATTCCGATCACCCTGTATTTGAAAAAATCTTCGGCAATGATCGCTGCTCATCAGCTGTTTGTCATGGGGCAGATACTCAAAATTTCAATATGCACCGGATTAAACCCTCCTGAATAGAAAAGCCATCCTCTGTTGCCGTAGGCGTTAGCATTTGGCGGCTTTTCCTTTTTGCGAAACCAGGGAGACGTATCATATGGTATTTGATATATTACTTTATAGCGCCTTGACGATATGTACCCTTGGACTCATTTGTCGGGTTTCAACATGGTTTCGCCGTAAAATCGGTATTGTGGCCCATAACGTCACCACAGCCGAAAGAGTATCGGCAGCATTTAAAGGTATTCTATGCGTTATTTTCAGCCCCAGGATTTTCACCCTGATCAGAGTTTTTATTTTAGATGTGCTCTTGCAGATGAGGATTTTAAAAGAGGATTTCCTGCGCTGGTTTATGCATATGCTGATTTTCTGGGGATTCGTGCTTCTTTTAGGCATGCATGGGATGGAAAGCATCATCTCCGAATCCCTGTTTAGCGATTACTATTCGACCATCAATCCGTTCATGTTCTTGAGGGATTTGTTTGGTTTTATGGTCATCATCGGCGTTTTGATAGCTGCTTATCGACGATTTATCGGCAAGGTTCATCGGCTTGCTTCCAATGCCATGGACGTTTATGCGATCATTATCCTGGCGATCATAATGGGTTCGGGGGTATTCCTTGAAGGGCTAAAAATTACGTCATATTCAGCATTCAAACAAATGGAGGAGGACTACGCCGTACTGGAGGATCCGGAGCAAATTAAGGCTTTAGAAAGCTATTGGGTCCATGCCTATGGACTGGTTTCGCCGAATGTCAGGAAGCCATTTGATCTGGAGTTGCTCGCCCAGGGAGAAGAACAGCACATGGAGAGCTGTGTGGAATGCCACTCAAAGCCTCAATGGGCCTTCACAGGGTACATTGCCGGGAAAATATTAAGTCCGATTGCCGTTACGCTGGATAGGGTCGACGCCGTATCCCTGCTCTGGTATATCCATATTATTGCCTGTTTCTTTGGCTTGGCATACCTTCCATTCAGCAAAATGTTCCATATTTTTGCTACTCCCGTCAGTTTGCTGGCGGGGGCGGTGATGGATCGGGAAAAATCGAAACCTGCAAATATTGCAACCCGGCAGGCAATGGAGCTTGACGCGTGCATGCATTGCGGAACCTGCAGTCTGCGATGTTCGGTCGGGATCGCATATGATTACATCGGCAACAGCAATATTCTTCCTTCAGAAAAAATGCAGTTTCTAAAGACCTATGCGGCCGGAAAAGATATCGATGAGAAAGGGCTCAAAGCCATTTTGGAAGGCATCTACCTTTGTACCAATTGTGATCGCTGCACCGTGGTCTGCCCGGCAGGTATTACCTTGAAGGACTTGTGGTTGAATGTAAGGGAGCAGTTCATCCAGAAGGGCTTGCCGGTTGCCCTGGTGCTCTCCCAGTTTTCTTTCTACCGGGGATTAAATCAACAGGTGTTGGATTCGGATAAATACCACTTGCCCCTGGACCAGGCCAAAGCGGCAATTGCCAAAAATTGCGAGTTAATCAACAACCCGGATCAGGTCATCCAGCTAACACCCATCAATAAAGAATTTAAGCAATCGGCGGATTGCTCGGCCCAGGCCGATACCTATGCCTATTGTTTTGCATGCGAAAATTGCAGCACGGTCTGCCCGGTGGTCGGAAACTATGAAAACCCACAGGAGATCCTTGACCTTCTGCCCCATCAAATTATGCGGTCCCTCGGATTGGGACTGGAGGATCTGGCCAAGGGATCCGGAATGCTATGGGATTGCGTCACATGTTATCAGTGCCAGGAACACTGTCCCCAAGGCGTAAAAGTAACCGATGTACTTTATGAGCTTAAAAACCAGGCCGCCCAAGAATGGATATAAAATCATTAAAATTGCGCTAGGAGAAAATATGGCGAAAAAGAAGATTGCCTCGATAATGGTTGTCGGTGGCGGTATCGCAGGCATGCAGGCAGCACTGGATGCGGCTAATTCCGGGTATTACGTCTACCTTATTGAACGATCGACCTCCATCGGCGGTGTTATGTCCCAGCTGGACAAAACCTTTCCCACCAATGATTGTGCCATGTGAATTATTTCACC
>JAFDFH010000248.1 GCA_019309945.1 Deltaproteobacteria bacterium | reverse complement strand
CCACAGAGAGTTGTAAAAGTCACCAGGTCAGTTTCGGTAACCGTCCTCCTGCTCGTGTACAATTTTTTCCCTTTTGTAAAATCTTCAAAATACAATCCTTGTGGCATAACCGATCATCCTTTCTTGAGTAAATTATAGGTACAATGCGTCCCAGCATCTGAATCGCTGATTTTGTATATGCGAACATCGATATTAAATCAACCCGATGGGATTAAATTATAAGAATTTGCTTTTTGAAAGCGGATTAAGTTGAAATTTCTGTTTGTGTGCGGTAGTCGGATAAATCACAATATGTAGCGGGGTAGTGGCAATTTTCATCCGGGTGCTGAAGTCTGAAATTCAGATAACAGATTTTGGCAAAGCGGTCAATTTGCCAGTTTGATCCAAACTGGAAAAATTGAGGATTCTGGGCGTTGATTTAGAGCGCAAAAGGATTTCACTGTCCATGAAAACCACACCAGGAAAACCGCCCATCTCAAAGCCCCTCAAGAAAAGAAAACCCTCTTCAAAGGAGAAACCATTTCGAAATGATCCGTTTCACAACCCGTTTAATGATGTATTCAGAAAAGATAAATATACAATCGGAATAATCGATTTCCAAAGCACTAGGAAAGGACGGAGGGCGAAGAGAATTGTTGTGGCGGCGTTTCCCGAGGTTATCTTAAGCAATCCGAGATCCGGCGGTCTCTAACGGTTTGAAACGGCTGTGATCGCGGTATAGGCGATACGCGTTTAAATGAACCAGGGCTTTGGCGGCACGGGCGATATCAGGAAAACACGGGATGCCGATATCCAGAAAGCGGTTTTTGGCCTTCAGACGCGCATCTTCAAGTGCCAGGACATCACCGGTTTTTTGAAGGACGCAGACCACGGGTTTACCGGTTTCCTCTTTTATCCGCAGCAAAGATTTGGAATGACCCCCGAGCAGCCGTTCCTGGTCCAAATTCAACCGATTGCACTGTTTGAATATAAAATCAATATCCAGAATAAAAATCAGCGCATGTATTTGTGGATCGCAGGCAGCCAAAAGACTGACGCCGCCAGCAATACGCGGGCTGGTTACCCAGCCGGTCACATCGACCGGATTGCCGCGAAAAGTCCCTGCTTCAGGGATAAAGGCAAGCATTTTCTGCTGGATCTCCGGTTCAAGTATCGGTAATTTCAATCCCTGAGAGGTGCAGGCATCGGTTGCCGTGACGTTCGCGCCACCGCCGTACGCCACGATGCTCACCTGTAAGCCCTTGGGTAACGGAGACCGGACATAAATGGATATTACGTCGACCAGTTCCTCCATACTCTGTACCATGATGATCCCGGTCTGTGTGGACATGGAACGCCATATCCGATAAGTCCCGACCATGGACCCGGTATGGCTGCGGGCCGCCCGGGCGCCTGCTTCGGTATACCCTGGTTTCCACATCACCAACGGCTTTGTTTGGGTCACTGCCCTTGCCAGGAAGAAGAATTTTCTGTGTTCGTTTTGCTGAAGACCTTCAAGATACGTGCCGATCACTTGCGTTTCCGGGTCCTGACGGAAGTAGTTGAGAAAATCTGTCAAGCAGAGATCACAGGCATTTCCAATGGAAATTAGCTTGCTCACGAAGATTTTCTCGGAAACGCTTCGATCCACGAAATTCATGGCCAAGCCGCCGCTCTGGGATATGAACCCGACGTCTCCCGGCCTGACGGACTGTTCAGGCTCGAATCCGATCCTTGCGTTCGGGTGGTAGATGCCCATACAATTCGGGCCGATGATCCGTGTTCGGCCCTTTCCTTTTTCCTTGATCCTTTGCTGAAGCGCCGTTCCCTCGGCGGTACCCAATTCTTCAAATCCCGAGGTGAATATCTGGACAAAAGGAACGCCTTTACAGGCGCAATCATCGACAACTCCGGGAACTGCAGCAGCCGGCACACCGATGATGGCATAGTCGACAGGATGAGGGATACTGCTCACAGACGGATAGGTCTCGAGCCCCAGGACTTCATTAAGTTTGTTATTGACTGGATAGATTGCTCCGGGGAATCCCAGGGTGATAAGACTGTTGAGAAACCCGGACGCTCCTTTGGTTATATCGCTTGAAACGCCAACGACCGCGATTGATCGCGGCTCAAAAAGTTTCTTAAAATTTATCGCCTCCGCCATTCTTTACATTCCCTTCCGATAATTTGCACTACCAGGACATTCCAGTCGCTTTTCTTTGCCACCGGTAATCGTCCATCGTCTCGACAAATGCTTCTATTCTGGAAAGCGCTTCTTCTTCATTGAACACCCGTAAATCCACAATATCCCCCTCGATGATTACGCCGGGTACTTTGAACTGCTGCTCCAATATATTTTTGGTTGAGAGCAGTTCATACGTTGCCGGACGGCATGAAATTAGCGGATGGCACATTATTCCATCCGCTCGATATTCAGAGGCGGCCATTGCGTATGGACTTGTCCGTGAGGTGGAAAAATCGTATTTTCTGGCAATTCCATAATACTCGGTAAATTTGCCATACGTTAACCGGGCGATAAGCTCCAGTGGATCCTTGACTCTTACAAGTTGTTCTTCCGGAATCGGGACAGGGGCGTGATATCCCCAACTTTCATAGACAAAGGCAATCCCGAAATTCTCAGCCAGTTTATCAAAAAAGCTTAAACTGTGCCATGGGGGGAGTTCAGCAAACATCATTCGATATTGCTCATTTGGGATGGCGCCGATCCCATGATCGACCCGGTGTTTCACCTCCGCATAGACTTCTTGGTAAAACGCATAGGCTTCCGGATCATATGGCAAATATAAATGAGGAATCATTATCGCATAAAAATCCTGGGCCACCATTGGAGCAGGTACTGCTTTACGCAGAAGATCCACCTGGTAGGCCAGTGAAAGCGTTTTTAAAGTTCGATCGACAATTTCTACCAACCGGTCCCAGTCCATCTTCTGCCCCAGAATATTTTCTAAAAAGGAAACGAATTCTCTGAGATGGCTGGTTATCATCCGCACAGCACTTTCTTTGTGTTCCGGCAAATAGAATTCCTGGATTCCGGTTTGTGGGCGCTCAAGTGTCCATAGAGGGACATCTAAGTATCGTCTCATGGCTTCAAACCACTTAAACCGACCGTCACATAGAGCACCTGATCCTATCATCAATGTTGGTTTCGGCATACCACCTGCCGGAGCGTCCTCTGGCGGTTCCATATTATTTTCTGCCATCATACTGGCAAAACCGAAACAGTTACGCGCATATCCGCAAAGGGTGGCAGGAAAGCCTTCACTGCCGCTGCGCTCCAGATAAGGTTCTGCCCGGCGCAGGGCCGCGCACAGCGCTCCGTAATTTTCCGGAAAGACCAGCTCGATACCCATCGCCTCGGCAATCAATTCGCCTTCATACCAGCTAACCATGGACCAACCCACCGGACGGCCCTCCCGATGAGCAAGATGGGCTTTTTTTAACATCTTTTTTCCGAAATAACCTGCCTTGCGGGCAGTTTCCATGCTTTTTGCTGACCTGGCCTGCTTTTCCTTTGTGCCCATTTTATTCAGATTCCTCTCTTTTTTTTAAAAGCGTCCGGTTCCAGTTTAATTTATCTGATATTCATATAAAGGCTCAACTCGCCCCATGACTTCGACAATTACTCTTTTATTACCTTGCAAGGAAATGATCCTTTATCGTTTTCGGGAACGCATTGCAATAGCACGAATATCTTCAGAGGTGGTGCAGTCGATTCCGGACCAATCCCCGTCGCAGAAACGGAAGTAGAATAACCACGCCGTTGCTAAACCAGAGGGTTGTCCAGACCACACCCAGCATCCGGTGGTCTCTAAGAACTCAGTCATGTTGCGTGTCCCGGCTTCCCATTGATAAAGGGTTTTCAGTTCCGCTATCGTCGGCATTCGTCATCCACCATTCTTAATAGTCAGTCTCTGCACCCTGGATTTAGCTTTATATCAGGTGCATATGTGATCGGATAAAATCCTTTTGATTGAATCAAACATTGCTACTATTTCCAATGAAGGGGGCCTATGTTATTATTGATAAGAATTCCCTTTTTGAAAGCGGAAAAAGGGGAAATTTAGAGTTGTGTGCCGTAGCAGGAAGGATCCCAATATGTAGTAGAGGCGGATAACAAGCAGCAAGCATAGAGCGGCAACCGACAACTTGTATTCAGATAACGGATACCAGTCGTATTGTCAAGGCGGCCTTTTTCTCCAAACAAGCTTAACTGTCTGGAATTTATGTATAAAAAGCCTATCTTCTCGCTCAAGATTTTTTTTAAAAGTAACCTTTGGCAAGATAATCAGGGTCGACATACAGTTATCTGAACTTGGTGCCGTTTCGAAGACGAAATCCCATGTATCTCCTATATATTTTGAATCTGAAAGCACTCCCAGAAATTGTGATATCGCAACCGCTAATTCCTCCCCTGAATATTTAATCTTACGATCGCAGCTCATTAATTTTTCAGGCTGTAAAAAGTAAAGAATACGATACGTTGTCGTTACCAGCGGAATGGTGAACATAACATGATTCATCTTTTTAAAGAAGCAACCATATGAACG
>JAFDFH010000247.1 GCA_019309945.1 Deltaproteobacteria bacterium | reverse complement strand
TAAGGGAATGAATCTGGAGGATCTGGCCGAAATGAAGCAGATGAACCCGGAGGATCTTAGACAACGGATGGACATGATGGCCGAAAAGGGGCAAGTTTTCCGAACTGTCAGGGGCGATACCGTCCGTTACAGTCTTAATGACGCCTTTTTTGTGGATTATCGAGGCGCTTTCTGGCCTGGACGCACGGATGAGCGAGCCACGGCCATCGCACCCCTGGCGAATCAATACTATTATCATGGCCTCTGGGACCAGTGGGAACACACCAGGCATAAGGGTCTGCGGGCGTTGCCTGTCCAGGGAACCATTGAAGACACCCGCGGGATCCTGCCCTATGAAGAAGTGCTCAAGGTGTTGAATCAGCACGATTATTTCACTGTTTCGTTCTGTCCCTGCAGGCATCGTAAAAACCTGGATCCGGACTATCCGGAAAGCGAATATCCTATGGAGGTGTGCCTCCATTTTGGACGACTGGGACACTACATCGTGGAAAACAAGATGGGCCGTGAAATCACCCGTGAGGAAACCGAAGAGATCCTCCGCAAAAGTGCTGAAGCAGGGCTCGTCCATGGGATGTCAAACATGCAGGAAGCCCCTGATACCATCTGCAATTGCGATCCGCACTGCTGTTTAATGTTCGAAGCCTTCCACAAGCTCAAGCATGCGGAAGGTATGGCACCGTCCAATTACCTGTTGCGCATTAATAGTGAAACCTGTATCGGCTGCGGGCTGTGCGTCAAACGGTGTCCCATGGATGCGTTGCATCTAGAGGACAGTCCGGAGGCAAATGGCAGAGTCACGGTGATTGAGACTGCGGATGAGAAGGGCAAGAAGGAACTGAAAAACAAAAGCGGCAAGGTATCTGCGGTCAATTCTGATTTTTGTATTGGCTGTGGCGTATGCGCCTACAAATGCCCCTCAAAGTCATTGGTACTTGAAAAACGAGAGGTCATCCACCATCCGCCGAAGGATGTGCGTGAGTACATGGGGTTGGTTCTGGCTGACTTTGCCGCAGCTCAGTCAACAGCTGGCGAGAAGAGATCGGAGTGATACCAAAATTTCGAAAGGATCTCTTATTAGCAGATCAGCAGGATGAATAGCCGTTGGAGGCCATTTTTAGTTTAATCGCGAAACATTTAACATTTAGTTGAGGAGGGATTGAGAAATGGCGGAAGAAGTCTATAGAGCGCTGTGCAAAACGATGGCAAAGCGGGGAGGAATGTTTCCGGGAATGGATATTCCGGAGTTCTACGAGCTGGTTCAAGAGCTTTTCACCACTGAAGAAGCCGAGGTCACCAATGCTATGCCGCGAGGTTTTAGCCCTGCCGGTGTTATTGCCGAGGATATGGGAAAAACTGAGGAAGAGATTGCAGCAATACTCGAGAAGATGGCGGATAAAGGGCTTTGCATTTCTGGGAAAAAGGGTGAGACCATTGTTTACGGAGGCCCTCCCTTTGTTCCGGGAATATTTGAATTCCAGTTTTTGAGGGGGACGGAAACAGAAAAGGATAAAAAGCTTGCAAAACTTATCGGTAATTACAAAGCTGAAGTCAATGCTGTTCGGGGACCGAGTAAAGAGAGCTTTCCCACGATGCGGGTAATAACGGTAGATCGAACGATTAAGGCCGGAAATCAGATACACACCTACGATCAGGTTGCATCCTACATTGATAACTATGAACCCCTCTCTGTAAGCACCTGCTACTGCCGCCACCAAGCCAAACTCGTAGATGAAAAGGACCACTGTGGAAAACCTGATGATGTCTGCATGCAGTTCGGCAGGGGCGCGCAATTTGTCATCGACAGGAAAATGGGTCGAAAGATCACCAAAGAGGAGGCCATTGAGATACTGAAAAGGTCTGAAGAGGCCGGGCTGGTTCACTGCAGCGACAACCGGCAGGAGATCGATTTTCTCTGTAATTGCTGTTCCTGCCATTGTGTGATCCTGAAGAATGCCATTGCTCAGCCGAGACCCGGGCTGGCTGTTAACTCGGGTTTTCAACCCGCCTGGGATACAGAGTTGTGTACTGCATGCGAGACATGTATTGAGAGATGTCCGATGGACGCATTGACCATGAGTGAGGATGAAGTACCGGAAGTGAATCTGGACCGATGTATCGGGTGTGGGGTATGCGCAACAGGTTGCCCTGTAGAGGCCATAGTGATGGAGGAAAGGCACGGGATTCCGGTTCCGCCTGTTGATCAGAAAGCCTTCAAGGAAGCTGTCAAGGCAAGTATGGCATAATTATGCTTTTAGCTGGTTAAAGCGAATAAATCTTGACATGTAAATAGTGCCTGAACGAAAATTACTATTTTTCCCGATTTCGGCATCAGGCTCAGATTTTAATCTTCAAAATACGCTAATGTATTCGTGCCTGCCCCGTAGGTCCGGAAGATCGTACTGGGGCGGTTAGAAACTTCGCCTTCATTGAACTTGGAAAAACGATCTGGTTTTCGTTCGGGCACTTAATAAATGAGCCATCCGAACATCACCTGATAATAGAAAGTCAGGGTTTGACAGTTCTGCCCTTGTTTACCACACAAGATAAATTTCCAAAATTCCGGCTCTAAAAAGGGGACTTCTTATCACCAGTAAACAAGCGAGGAGAAATGACAGTGGAAATCAAAGAGGAAATTAAAAATTGGATAAACGGCAAGGTTGATGCGGTGGGGTTCGCGCCGGTGGACAGATTCGGGGAGGCGCCGGAGAAACACCACCCGGAATACATATTGCCGGGCGCCAAGACGGTGATAGTGTACGGGAGGCTTATTCCGAGGGGTGTTACTAAATCGCCCAACTACGGTAAGTATTTCCTTCACCGCTCTTACCACACGGTCTACCCGTATCTAGATGAGTTGGGATATTCGCTCTCAAACCTTCTGGAGGCCGAGACCGGAGAGCTTGCCGTGCAAGCGCCGAGTTATCTACCCATGGTATTCCACGGTATGGAGCCGTGGGGTGTGCTGTCTTTGAAGCACGCGGCCGAGAAGGCCGGTCTAGGTGCGTTCGGCCGTAGCGGACAGCTCTACCATCCCAAGCACGGCGGCATGCTCCGATGGGGTGGGGTCATCACCACCGCCGAGATGGAGGGCGATCCCTTGATCGACAAACGGCCCTGCCCGGAGGACTGCACTGCCTGCATGAAAGCTTGCCCGGTGAAGGCCATACAAGACGAGCGTGAAAAATTTGAAAAGATGACCTGCCTGGCCCATTCCATCAAGCACGTCATATATCCTCTGGCAATGAAAGGCGAGGAAGGCCGCAAAAGGATCGAGCGGATTACCAACACCGCCGGGTACAACTACTGGATGGAGTGCTTCGCCTGCGTGAAGGTGTGCCCATTGAATAAGACGAAGGATTAGCAAGCAATGCTCAATGCATGGGCGGCCCACCCAATTCGGAAGGTCCGCGGAATTTGATATAACTAAAGGAGTTTAGTCACAGTTGATAACAAAAAATGAAATCATTGAAGCGGCCTATCGAAACGGGTTTGAAGATATTGGATTTACAACGGCTGATCCTTTTGAATCCCACAAAGAATATTTATCTGATCATCAGGATGAGTATGGGTGGGTTGAGTCAGAGGGGCTTGAATTAATTAAAGGCACTAATCCGAAAAATATTATGCCCGATGCCAGAACAATTATCGTTCTGATGGAAGCTTATTTTCGAGAATCGTTTCCTTCCTACATGGAAAGTCACTTTGGCCGGTGTTATCTTGACGATGATCGAGTGACAAAAGACAGTTTATACAGGCGAATTAAGTCCTTTCGCAGTTTTTTAAGAGATAAAGGGATAGATTCAAAAGTTCCCTTTAACCTTCCGCATCGAATGGCTGCAGCACGTGCCGGGATGGGAACATTTGGGAAAAATTGTTTGCTTTATTCAAAACGGGTTGCACGACAGAGTTCATGGGTATTACCAATTGTCGTCGTTGTGAATCAAGAATTTTCTACAGACCGTCCTTCAGTTGAAATGGGCTGTCCCGAATGGTGCCGAAATGCGTGCATCGCTGCATGCCCTACCCGTGCCCTAAAAGGCAATGGTAAAATTGATCCCCGAAAATGCATTTCTTTTTTAACCTATTTTGGACCCGGAATTACGCCAATTGATCTTCGAGAGCCAATGGGCATGTATATTTATGGTTGTGATCGTTGCCAGAATGTATGTCCCCGTAATGCAGCTTGGTTGGCCCAGGATCTTCCACTTAATCAAAGAGTTGTTGCCAAGGCTGACAATTTTGATCTCAAGCGTTTATTACATATGGATAAAGAATATTTTGAGTCAAAAGTATGGCCACACATGTTTTATATGTTTTATAAAGATATATGGCGCTGGAAAATGAATGTGACCCGAGTTATGGGGAATAGTTTAGACCCGCAATATATTGAAGGTCTAATCAAGGCTTTTAATGATAACAAAGATGAACGTATACAAGGAATGATAGTGTGGGCACTTGGGAAAATCGGTGGTCAACGGACAAAAGCCGCTCTTGAACAATTCTTGCCAAACAGTGGAGACCCGGTATCCGAGGAAATTAAGGATGCCT